>JAQICK010000118.1 GCA_027858595.1 Melioribacteraceae bacterium | reverse complement strand
ATCATTTTCTAATTCATTTTCTAAAATTTCTTCATCAGAAGAATCATTCAAAAAGTTCTTGTTTATATGCACTTCCGTTACATTACCATCTAAAGAAGAATCAGCTACTTCATTATCAGTAACTTCATCTGTATAAAAATCACTTTCATCATTATCACTATTAATTTCATTTGATAAAGAAGATGGACTTTGATTAGAAAGAATATCAAAGTTTTCTATAATACTTCCGCTTTCAATAAACTCAAGTATTTTATTTTCGTTTACTTCATCATCATCTTCTTCTGGGTCAGAAATTATTGTTGGCTTATTTACTCCAATATCAAAAACAGAATCATTAAATTCATCAATCGACTCAGCACTATTTTCAATTTCAAGAGAGAGGAGTTTTTCTTCAGAGTTTTCACCCTCTGGTAAAAATATTAAAATTTGTGTCTCGCTCTCTTCGCCCCTTCTTTCCATTCTGGAAAGAGGTTCTTTCTTTAATTGGAAATTTCCTATTCCATCAAGTTTGAGAGTTTTATTATCTTTCAGATTTTCTGCAATACTTTTTAGAAATTTTAAAAATGATTCTTCATTTTCAGTGTTTAAAATTTCTAAAACGATTTTTTTTAATTCTTCTTTTTCCATTTCTTTTCCTATTATTTCGGAAACTATTTTTAATTACTACCATCTATATTCAACACCAACTATAACATCCAGATTTTTCTCCTGATAACCTTTCAATAAATAATCTTTTCTATTTAAAAGATTCTGTAAATCACAAGTTAAAGCTAAACTGTTAAATAAGCTATATTTTAGGAATACTCCAAGATTAACATAATCTGGAACACTTTGAGTATTAGCCAAATTGGTATATGCAAATCTTGAATAATTAAGTTTAAATTTTGAATATAATCCAAAATTGAACATGTACCCATATGATATATCACCTATTAACATTGGTTTATATGGAATTTTATAGTCATCTGCATTTGTAATGTCCTGAAATTCTAAATTAACAAAAAGTTCGCCATATTTTTTTGCATTAATAATAACATTCAAAAATCCACCAATTTCTGATACACCATCAGTCAATACAATATTAAATTTACTATCATTGTTCAAGTCTTCATAATAGTGATAATTATCATATTCAGCCGAATAGAAGCCGGCATTAATTTCAAAAATATCAGAAAAATCATATTTGATAACTGCCCTAAGGTCGGAATTTTTCTTTTGAAATATATTGTTTATACTATTTTCAAAATATCTAGTCTCACTCATAAAATTATTGAGTGTAACAAATTCAGAGTTCCCGCCGTATGAAATAAAGAGTGCTACACCTTCTTCTACAAAAATTGAAAGGATAGCCATTGGAGAGAAAAGATTATTTGTATCCAATTGTGAATATTGAGCACCAATTTTCAAATCAAATATTTTTGAATTTGCTAATTTTATATACCCTTTTCCTCCAAGATAATCCATTCTATTATAACCGATTACATTATCATTTATTTTTTGCACCTTATAATTTCCACTTCCACCAATACTCACAGCTCCAATTTGGAATTCTAAAAATCCATCTCCCGAAATAATATTTTCCTTAGTTTCATCTAATTTTATATCAAGAGTAGTTGAACTAAAATTGAATCCATATTGGAATTTTCTATTCAATTGATTTGATAAAAGAATTTTCCCTGCATAGAATTGATTCTCCCTTGAATTAGTCGGGGTGGAAGTTCCATAAAAATCATAATTGTCTCTTCTAAAATTTCCTACAGCACTAATGGATAAACCAGGAAACGCTTTTGCATTATGATTCACAAAATAATTTAATTTTACTTTTGCACCTGAAGTATTGTATCCAGAATAAGGGACAAAATCACGTGTATCACTTCCATAAAGATGAGAATTAAACAGAAAGTTAGATTTGCTAAAACCAAAATATAAATCCCCAATAGGTAATGTTTGTAAGCCCGCACCTAACTGGAGAAGCCCGTTATATTTTTCAAACGCTGATTTTAACTCCATCTCTTTTTTTATGGGGTTAGAATTATCTACTAGTGAAAACTCTTCAGAATCATAGTTTGGAGTTAGAAAATTTGTTCCTACTATTGGAACAAATTCCGACTTCTTTTTATCCATTGTTGGCACTGATACTGATTGAATTCCAGTTATTACAAATGACGGCAACTCTATACTTTGACTTTTATTCTCTGTTTGAGCGATAAGTGTAGTAACAGCTAGTAAAATAATAAGTAATATCTTTTTTTTAATCTGCATAAATTTATTTAGACTCTATTTAATTTTCTTTTTGCTTCTTTGCCATATTCATCCCTAGGATGATTTTTAATTACGGCTTTGTACATTTTGCGTGCATTGCTTTTATCTTTTATTTTCACGTAACTATCGCCAAGTTTAATAAGTGATTTTGTGTACCATTCATCATAAGTAGCAAATACAGTACGAACTCTAACTAATGCTGAAATTGCAGAATCATATTTTTTTTGCTCAAACCGTGCAACGCCAAGATAGTATTGGGCTTTGGCTCCAATATCGTCATTCCTGTTTTCTGTAACTTCTAGAAATAAGCCTTCCGCATTTGTTAATCTTTTTCCAGAAATTTCTAAAATTCCAATTTCAATTTTAGCTTTATCTGAGAATAGTGTTTTATCGTAATATTTAATTATTTCATTGAATGATTCATACGCATTAGTCTCATCTTTATCGTTTATATATGCTATACCTTGTAGAAAAAGAATTTCTTCTGCTTTGGGCGAAGTTGAAATTTTAGGTAACACTTCTGAATATAACTCACTTTCTCTTTTATAATCTTTGGTGCTAGAATAAATTTTACCAAGTTCAACAATAGATTCAATTCCGTAATTAGATTTAATGTGTTTGTTTATTACTTCTTTAAAATATTCTGTTGCCTCTATTTTTTCATTTAATAGTAGTGCACTTTTCCCCATCCAGAAAAGAGCTTCAGGCACTAGTTCACTATTAGGATAAAAATTAATCATTTCAGAATATCCGTTCATAGCTTTCTTGTAATTACCGTAGCTGAAAAAGATTTCTCCCTTTTTCATTAAAATTCTATCGCTATTTTCTAAATGAGGATATTTTACAATGTAACCATTGATTAATGATACAGCATCCTCCGGCTTATCGAGAGCAAGAAAACTATATTGAATTCCATTCATTGCATCGTAGACAAAAGATGTTTTAGGATAATCATCAATAATTTTGAGATAATAAACAATTGATGAATCATACTCACCAACGTTGTAATAGGAGTCCCCTATTGAGTAATATGCAATTGGAACAATAGATGATTTTGGATAATCCTTAAATAGTTTTTTATAATTTAAGATTGCTAAATCAAAATCATTTTGTTGAAAATGAATCCAGCCAATAAGAAAACGAGTATCATCTTTATATTTTGATTGTGGAAATTTCTTTAACAACAAATGGAGTTGATTAATAGCTTCATTAGTATTCCCCGATTTGAATAATGATTGTCCGTATTGATATAGCACAAAATCGTTATCAGTTCTTTCTGAATATTTTGCAAAATAATTTTTATATTCGGTACTTGCTAACTCAAAATTTTTCATTCCAAAATAACTATCTGCAAGCCGCAATTGTGCATCAATTATTTCTCCGTTGTTTCTATACTTTGAAATATATTCTTTAAAATAATAAGCAGAGTTTCCATAGTCTTTCAAGTTAAAATAAGAATATGCCATTCCGTATAAAGCAGATTTACCTATGTAATCATCCCCAATATCTACACGGTAATAATGTTGTTGTGCTTTTCTATAATCACCAGAAGCAAAATATGTTTCAGCAAGATAAAAATGAGTTGTACGACTTTCAAACTCTTTAGCTCTAACAGTTAAATCGGTTAAGTTCATTATTGCACTATCATATTTTTTAAGAAAGTACTCTGAAACACCAAGACCTAATATTGCTCTATTAGAAATATTTTTTGGTATAAGTGAAATTTTAACAGCTTTGCTAAAGTAAAGTTCTGCTTCACTATAATTTTTATATTCAAGATTTATTTCACCAAGTAAAATTAAGGCTCTACTTTTATAACGTTTATCTGTTGAATAAGAAGCAACAATTAAATTCTTAGAGGCGTTCCTATACTCAGTTCTATTATATTGAATTATCCCGAGAGATAACCGTACTGCATCTGAGTAATCATTCGTTTTATAATTTTCTAAAAACGATTTGTATATTTTTTCGGCAGAACTTGTTTCTCCAAGGTAGCGTTTGCTTTCACCGCTCCAATAAAGAGACTTGATTGCAAGAGAGTCATTGCTACCTCCTTTGGAAAGTTCCTTAAATTGATTGTAAGAATTTTCATAATTTCCTTGTTGAAAAATAACCCATGCAATTCCGAACTTAAGTTCCCTTTCAATATCCCCTGAAGAATTTCTTTTTAAAACATCTCTAAAAGTCTCTTCTGCTTTTTCATATTTTCCTAGTCTAAAATATGCATTAGCTAGTAAATGCCCTGCTTCAATTTGTTCTTTTTCAGGAAGTTCTTCTATTAGTGGATCGGTTAGTTCAAGTATAGCTCTCTCATACTCTTTCAACTTAAAAAAACTTCCACCAATTCTTAATTGTGCACTTGGCAACAGTTTACTATCAAGATGATAAGCCAAAAGTTCATCATAATATGTTACAGCACTACTGTACTTATCTTGTTTCTCATAAATATATGCAAGAGAATAAATTGCATAATCTACTTTTGGGGCATATCTATCAACAGAAACTGCTTCGAGTAGAAACTCTTCAGCCTCAATATATTTATTTTCATTTGCATAAGATTGTCCAATCCAATAATATGCTAAACCTATCTTTTCATTTTTGGAATATTCATTGATAAGCATTAGTAATTTTTCACGAGTTTTAGAATAATCTGCAATCTGAAAATATGTAGTACCTAATTTAAATAGAGCCTCTACCCTAAAATTTGAAAACCGATATTTATGGATAAAATGTTCGTACTCAGCAACCGCACCATTTAATAAACCTAATTTCATAAGGCACTCAGTTGCGTAATACTTTGAAGACACAACAAGGTTTTCATCAATATCATATTTCATGGATATATCTACAAATCTCTCTCTTGCCTCAATAAAATGATTTGAATTATATAACTCCATTGCTTCTGAAAATTCAACATCATTTTGTGAATAAATAAGGGTGGTTATAAGAGCAAAGAATATTAAAATTTTATTAAATATTTTCATTCAAGTATTAACGGAGTTTTCTCTTTAAGTTGCATCAAATTTTATTGGAATTCAG
>JAQICK010000266.1 GCA_027858595.1 Melioribacteraceae bacterium | reverse complement strand
TTATTAAAATATATCCAAATGATATTATTTTAAAGTTTGAATAATTTAACAAGACTTAAAAAACGTGTTCAAAACAAAATAATCGATTAAATATCTCATTATTTTTTCGATTTATATTTAGTAAATAATATTTTGAGAATTTAGTGTGCAAGAAACATATACTTGTTGTTAGCAAATATTTTTAAATACTTTTCTTGACAGGATTAGATAAAAAATGAACTTAGTAGAATAGTTTCTTAGTGAATAAAATTATATCGAAGAACACTGAATAAAAAATAGTTTGGTTAATAAAGGGTGTTCAATGGAACACCTTTTATTAAAAAATTAATTTCTAAATCTCTCCATCATATCTTAACCATTCCTGGGTGCGGAAGAAGAAAACAATATAGCCACGAACTTGAAGTTTTCCGTCTTCAACCCAAAGTTTGCAATCGTATGTTTTTCCCTTTTTAGGATCAAGAATTTCTCCATCTTCCCACTCGTCATCATCAAATACCATATCGTTAATTATTGTCATTCCAATAATTTTTTGATCTTTACGTGGATCGTCGTCATCGCATTTATCACACACTGGATCTTGGTCTTCTTCTGGTGTTCTAAATAACTTTACAATATCTCCAAATAATTTCCCATCTTCTAGATAAATTTTTACAATAGATTTAGGTTTACCAGTTTCATCATCAATAGTTTTCCATAATCCAGTAATGTCTTCATGTTGTGCAAACAATACATTAGTGAGCATTAAAAATATTAAAGATGCAGATAAGATCAATAATCGTTTCATTCTTTCTCCTTTGTTGTCATTGAGTAAATAGGTTGTGCAAAATATGAATTTTTCGATTCTTCTCCAATAATCAAAATTATGTCTTATAGTTTTGCTAATTTTATACCGTTAATCTTTTTGGAATTAAATACTAAGGTTATTGCGTGAATTATTTTTTATTCGCACTTATATTTTTAACACAAACCATTTTTGCTCAATCGCCTATTGGAAAAGAACCACTTGCCCACACTTATTCAATAGTTGCACGCGATAATAAAACTGGCGAAATGGGAGTTGCAGTTCAATCGCATTGGTTTTCTGTTGGAACTCTTGTTGCATGGGGTGAAGCAGGTGTTGGAGTAGTTGCAACACAATCGTTTGTTAATCCTTCGTTTGGACCTGACGGATTAGCAAAAATGAAAGAGGGGATGACTGCAAAACAAACTTTGGATTTATTAATTAAAAATGATGATGGAAGGGATGTTAGGCAGTTGGGAATATTGGACGTAAATGGAAACTCGGCGTCTTACACTGGTAGTAGATGCATTCCTTTCGCAGGACATATTGAAGGAATAAATTATTCAGTTCAAGCAAATATGATGAAATCTGAAACTGTATGGGCAGCAATGGAAAAGGCATTTCTTGAAACTGAAAACTTACCTTTAGCAGAAAGACTTTTAGCAGCATTAGAGGCGGCTCAAGCAGAAGGTGGAGATATTCGTGGAAAACAATCGGCAGCAATTTTAGTAGTGCGAGGTGAATCGACTGGAAAAATTTGGGAAGATAGATTAGTTGATTTACGAATTGACGATCATTCAAATCCAATAATAGAAATGAAGCGATTACTTAAAGTCCACAGAGCATACGAACATATGAATAAAGGAGATTTAGAAATTGAGCATGGAAATATAAAAAAAGCAGTTGAAGAATATGGAACTGCCGAGAAAATGTTTCCAGAAAATTTAGAAATGAAATATTGGCACGCTGTTACCCTTGCCAATGCTGGCGAAATGGAGGAAGCATTGCCATTGTTCAAAGATGTCTTTTCGAAAGATAAAAATTGGCATACATTAGCTCCAAGACTAATAAAGCCAGAACTTTTAACTGTAGGAGAAACTGATTTACAAAGGATAATGAATTTAATAGAATGAAACAGAATTTGTCAAAAAAATAGAGAACATAAAATGAAAATCAAAAATTATTTACTTATTACAATATTATTATCAATACTTGTAAATATCACTTTTGCACAAAGTGGAAAACCTCAATACATTATTAGAACTGAGTAAAATGGAATTGATTTTGGAACTTTTACAATTGAACTCTTTCCTCAAATAGCACCTTTGCATTCTGCATATTTTGATAGTTTAGTAAATATTAGTTTTTTTGATTCCACAGCATTTCATCGAGTTGTTCCTGATTTTGTAATTCAAGGCGGTGATCCAAATTCTAAATATTTACCTAGGGATACTTGGGGCGAAGGGGATTCTACACAAGCAACAATTCTTGCAGAGTTTTCTGGAGTATCGCATTTACGTACCATTATTGGTGCGGCTAGAGATGTTGATATAAATAGTGCGAGTTCACAGTTTTATGTTAATGTTGCTGATAACACATCCTTAGATAGTAACTATACTGCATTTGGTAGAGTAATTGAAGGAATGGAAGTTTGTGATTCAATAGTTAGCGTTTCTCGTGATGCCAATGATAATCCTATAGACAAAATTGAAATGTTTATCTCAAAAGGA
This sequence comes from Melioribacteraceae bacterium, assembly GCA_027858595.1. Classification (GTDB taxonomy): domain Bacteria; phylum Bacteroidota; class Ignavibacteria; order Ignavibacteriales; family Melioribacteraceae; genus 1-14-2-50-31-20. The sequence continues at coordinate 5,278 of JAQICK010000266.1, read as the reverse complement.
ATTACTACAGATATTGTTCCTACAATACCAAATTTAATTTACCCAGAAAATTCCGGAATTGGATTGATAGTTGGTGATACGTTAAAATGGAATGCAGTTGAAGATGCAGTTCAATATTCAGTGCAAATATCTAAAACAGAAAATTTTGATTCTCTCTATCTTGATTCTAAAGTAGGAAATAATTTTCATAGAATTACTTTTCTTGAATTAGGGAATGTCGCATACTACTGGCGAGTGAGAGCAAACAATGGTGGAAATATTAGTGAATATTCCTCAGCAAATATTTTTTATTCTTCAATTAAAGCTCCTATAATATTGTCTCCCGAAATGAGTGAAGATAGTTTATCTGTTACTCCGAAGTTAGAGTGGACAGATGTTGAAGGAGCTACTGGGTATAAAGTTCTAGTTTCAAAAGCTCCATTATTTCAAGATAGATATATGGCTGTTGATGTCGATACAATTACAATAACATCATTCGTTACGCCAACACTAGACGAAAACAAAAGTCATTACTGGAAAGTATATAGTCTTACCGATGAATACGTAGGTCCAAGTTCTGATTTTAGTCGTTTTGTAACAGGAAGCGTAACTTCAATTACCTCGCTAGAAAACTTTCCCAGTAAATTTTCTTTGTTGCAAAATTATCCAAATCCGTTTAATCCAGCAACAATAATAGAATTCTCAATTCCTAATGCTTTACAAGTTACTTTAGAAGTATTTAATATTAAGGGTGAAAAAGTTGGTGTATTATAGTTAATAAAGAATTAAGTGCTGGAAAGTATCAATTCAATTTTGATGCTTCGCAGTTGAGCAGTGGGTTATATTTCTATAAAATTAGTGCAGGTGAATATTCTAACACGAAAAAAATGCTATTACTTATATCGTTATAGGCAGCGGGAAGAAAAATTTCCCGCTGCTTTTTTATAATAGTTCCTTTAACGAGCTATAATTAGCTTCAATTGTTTTATCTAAATCTTCAGTTGTATGTGCAGTAGAAATAAACATTGATTCAAATTGTGCTGGAGCCAAATATATTCCTTTCTCTAACATTTTATGAAAATATTGTCCATATAATTTTGCATCTGATGTTAATGCTGAAGCAAAGTTGTTTACATGTTCCTCTGTAAAGAAAAGACAACTCATTGAACCAACCCTTGTCATAGCATAGGACTTATTCAATTTCTTCATATTCTCTTTAAATCCATCTTCGAGGTATTTGCTTTTTTTTTCTAAGACATTATAAAGATTTTCATTTTCTTTTATATGTGTAAGAGCAGCTAAACCAGCGCTCATCGCAAGTGGATTTCCGCTCAGAGTACCAGCTTGATAAACTGGTCCAACTGGAGCAAGGGTATCCATAATATCTTTTCTACCACCAAATGCACCAACAGGAAGTCCACCACCAATAATTTTGCCAAAGGTTGTTATATCTGGTGCAATTCCATATACTTCTTGAGCACCACCTTTGGCAACTCTAAAGCCAGACATTACCTCGTCAAAAATTAAAACAATTCCTTCTTCAGTGCAGATTTCTCTCAGTTCACTTAAAAAATCATTTGATGCAGGAATAACACCCATGTTGCCAGCAATTGGTTCAATTATTATCGCAGCTATTTCATTCTTGTTCTCTTGGATGAGCGACTTTACTGAATTAATATCATTATAATCAGCAACAAGCGTATCGGCAGCATTTGCAGCGGTAACGCCTGGACTTGTTGGAACACCAAAAGTTAAAGCGCCTGAGCCAGCTTTAATAAGAAAATAATCAGCATGACCGTGATAGCAACCTTCAAATTTTATAAACTTATTTCGGTTAGTAAATCCACGAGCAGCACGGATGGCACTCATTGTTGCTTCCGTTCCGCTATTAACCATTCTAATTTTTTCAATTGATGGAACAAGTTCAGAAATGATTTTTGCCATTTTAATTTCAAGCTCTGTAGGTGCTCCGAAACTTGTCCCATTTTCAAGACTACTTTTTAAAGCATCAAGAATGAATTTGGGATTATGACCAAAAAGATGAGGCCCCCAACTTCCAATGTATTCAATGTATTCATTTTTGTCAGCATCAAAAATACGGCATCCTTCACCACGCTCAATAAACAAAGGAGTTCCACCAACTGCATTAAATGCACGGACTGGAGAATTTACTCCACCAGGTATGTATTTTTTAGCTTCTTCAAATAGTTTTTCACTTTTTGTATAATTCATTTCACTTCCAGTTTAATTTTTTAATAATTTTGCTACATCTTTTGCAAAGTAGGTTAAAATAATATCAGCACCTGATCGCTTAATTCCAAGGAGTGATTCCATCATAACTCGTTGTTCATCAATCCAGTCAAGTTTTCCACCAGCTTTAATTATTGAATATTCACCACTAACTTGGTAGGCAGCTAAAGGAATATTGAATTCATCTTTAATTCTTCGGATAACATCCATATAAGGACCAGCAGGCTTAACCATAATTATATCAGCTCCTTCAAGTATATCTGATTCCGCTTCACGAATTGCTTCGTCGCTATTTGCTTCATCCATTTGATGCGAACGTCTATCTCCAAAGGATGGGGTAGAATCTGCTGCATCGCGAAATGGTCCGTAATAACCTGATGAATATTTAACAGCATAACTCATTATTGGAATTTTACTAAAACCATTTTCATCAAGCCCCAGACGAATTGCAGAAATTCTTCCATCCATCATATCGGAAGGAGCAATCATATCTGCTCCAGCTTTAGCGTGTGATATTGCTTCTTTAACGAGTAACTCAACAGTTTCGTCGTTAAGAATTTCTCCATCATGCAACAAACCACAATGTCCGTGAGAAGTATATTCGCAAAGGCAAACGTCAGTAATAACAAGTAGATTATTAACTTCCTTTTTAATTGCACGAACAGCTCTTTGTATAATCCCTTCATCGTCGTAGGCTTCAGAGCCAACTTCATCTTTGTGTTCTGGAATTCCAAAAAGAATTATTGCCGGAATTCCTAATGTAGCAACTTCTTTACATTCCTCTACAAGAACATCAATTGACATTTGATAAACACCAGGCATAGAGCGTACTTCATTTTTCACACCACTTCCTGGAGCAACAAATAATGGATAAATTAAATCGGATTTTCGTAAATGTGTTTCTCTTATCATATCTCGAACTAACGGATTGTGTCGCAATCTTCTTAGTCTTACTGTTGGGTATTCTGACATTATATTCTCCTAAATTATTTTAATTTCTCTTTTGCTTTCTCAAAAAGGACATTTGAATTTTTGATGCAATCACCAACTGAAATTCCTCCAATGTAATTACCACCTAAAACTATTCCTGGATTCTTTTCTTCAAACTGTTTGAAATAACTTTCATGTTCAACATAGCCTATATTGTACTGTGGGATAGCCTTATTCCAAAAATTAGATTTGATGAATTCATGCCTACCAGTAATCTTCATGAGGGACTCAAATTCTTTAATTGCTTCCTCAATAAGTTTATTTTTATCATCTCTAAAAAGATCTGGTGAACGAGCTCAACAAAAAAAAAGGGTGAATGAAGCTTTGTCTTCTGGAGCACGGTTATCAAATATCACAGAACTCCACAAAGCTCCGAGATACTTTTTCTTTTCTTTAGAAGGAATTAAATAGCCAAAGCCATCAAGTGGTTGACCAATATCCTTTTTGTCATATCCTAAATAGAGCACCATCACAGGTGGATAATATATTTTATTTAGATGACTACATAAACCAGAATCAAAATTGTTGAATATATTTGCAGTAATATATGATGGTGTAGTTGAGATAATCAAATCAGCTACGAGTGTTGACTGAGATCCATTATGCTCATAAGTAATTTGATATTTATCATTTTTCTTATCAACTGAAGTTACTCTTGAGTTGAGTAAAATATTGTCTCCAAACTCAGCGTGAATAGCTTTTGGTAGTGTTACCATTCCATCTTTAAAAGAAAACATTGCTGCGCTCTGTTTCGATTCTTCACCACTTTTCTTACGTTTTCTTGCACCTTTTATAGTTCCTTTTATTAAACCACCATAGAGTTCTTCAAGTCTATAGAGTTTAGGAAAGGCTGATTTAACGCTAAGTTTGTCTGGGTCACCTGCATAAACTCCAGCAACGAAAGGATTAATTGCATAATCTAAAAATTCACTTCCCAATCTTCGAGTAACAAATTCAGAAATAGACTGACCATATCCATCCTTTGATCTTCCAATAAATGGCTCTAATCCTAGTCTGAGTTTAGCTTTAACTGAAAACAATTTTGTTGACAAAAAATCTTTTAGACTGGTGGGAAGTACATGGAGATTGTCATCTCTCAGAATGTATCTTTTATTTCCAGCTTTGTTACCATAAATGAATTGGTCACTAAGATTTAAATCTTCTACCAGGATTTTTATTAATGGTGAAGTTTCTAAGCCACTATTAGGACCGAAATCGATGAGATATCCATTCTCTTGCTCAGTAACCATCGAACCTCCAACTTCATAATTAGATTCAATGATTGTAACGTTGTAGCCATCTTTTTTAAGCCAGTGGGCGGTTGCAAGTCCTGTTATACCAGCACCTATTATTACAATATTCTTATTCATTATTTAACTCGTTTAATACTAAATCATGAAGTTGTTCAATAAACTTTGGAGAATCATTTAGCCCAGTCATTACTTTATAATTAGTAATATTATTTTCTTCTGCTACTTTTCTATATTCTATATCTAATTCATAAAGTGTTTCAATATGATCGGATACAAAGCTAATTGGAATTACAAGTAGGCTTTTAATTCCAATAGTTCCAAGTTCTTTTACTTTTTCTTCTGTAGATGGCACAAGCCATTTTACTGGGCCTACTTTACTTTGATAACTTATGTGATGTTTTTCAGAGTCTTTTCTAATCTCCATTATCAAACGAATACTTTCTAGTATTTGGGACTGATATGGATCACCATTTACTATTAAACTCTGAGGAACACTATGAGCACTGAATAGAAGTTCAACATTATTACGAATATCTTCGGGGAAGGATTTTAATCCTTCGTCTATTCTTGCACTAATTGCAGATAAATATTTTTCATCATTGTGAAAATTATTAATTTGAGTTATTTTGCTTTTGTCGCCCTTAAAATGTCTCCACCATTCATTTAATGATGATCCGGTTGTTACAGAAGAAAAATGTGGATAAAGCGGAAGAAGAATAATTTTATCATAATTGTTCTTTACTACTTTACTAACAGTTTCCTCAGTCAGTGGGACCCAATAACGCATTGCAATAAGCACGTCCACA
>JAQICK010000301.1 GCA_027858595.1 Melioribacteraceae bacterium | reverse complement strand
TTAAGTAATAAGATTGTTATTAAAATAATTATTTCAATCCCAGTTCTTTACTCATCCTAAAATAGTTTGGTGGGGCAAGACCTAGCTTTGAGGCAGTATCAGCATCGGAAGTTGAATTTTCTCGTACAAATTTAAAATATTTATATTTTAAATCTCGTTCAAGTTCTTTCCAAGTAATAATATTATTTTTGTCAAAATTTAAAACTCCATTTTCATCTTTTCTTTTCAGTGCGGGAATAATAGCTTGCTTTATATCATCAATTCCAAAATTGCTATTGGCAATAAACAATAATCTTTGAATTACATTTTTTAGTTCTCTAACATTTCCTGGCCAATCGTAATTACTCATGAAATCCATAACCTCTTTTGGAATTTTAGGAGTTTCAATTCCCATGTGAAAACTATATTGTTTTAAAAAATGCTCTGTTAATACTTGAACATCATCAGGACGTTTTTTTATTGGAAGAAGTGAGATTAGTAAAACATTTAATCTGTAATAAAGATCCTCGCGGAATCGTCCTTCTTCTACCTCTTTTCTTAAGTCCTTATTTGTTGCGGCAATAATTCGGACATCAACTTTTATTGTTTTTGTTCTGCCAATTTTATCAATCTCGCCGTCCTGAATTACACGCAATAATTTAACTTGTGCTGATTGAGGAAGCTCGGCAATTTCATCTAAAAACATTGTTCCGTTATTTGCAAACTGAAAAAGGCCATCCTTCTGATTTGCAGCACCAGTAAATGAACCTTTTTCGTAACCAAATAATTCACTTTCAATTAAATCATTTGGAAGACTACCACAATTAATAGGAACAAAATTTTCGTACTTGCGTTTACTTTTATAGTGTATGTTATAAGCCACCAACTCTTTGCCAGTTCCTGACGGACCAGTTATTAGAACGGTTGCTTCATTAGTTGTAAGTCGTTCAATATCATATTTAACCTTTTCCATCTCAGCAGAACTTGAAATGATTTGTTTGCTCTCTAATATTTGTTCAATTTTTGTGTTCAATTTTTTGTGAGATTTATTTCTTTGTTCCTCCAATTTTTTTCTTTCATAAGCATTAAAAATGCTCATTATAAAATCGGTTGGTTGATAGATATAATCTTCAATGTCATTTGGATATTTTGTACAATACCAGAATGCACCAGCATCCATAAGGGTTCTAGCAAAATTTAAGTCTGTCAAATCTATAGTGAGTTTTGTAATTACAATAATCTGGATAGTATTTTCAATCTCTTTTATGCGTTTTACTAATTCAACTCCGTGAAGAGTACCTGCAATTTGGTAATCCATTACAATTACATCGTATTCGTGAACAGTATCTTTTAGTAATTTTAATGCTGCATCTCCGTTAGAAACAACTGAAACAATTTTAATTTTGTCTTCAAACTGACGGATTGTATTCTTAACTCTGCGTGCATCAAAGTCCTCATCTTCAATTAGTAGAATTCGAATAATATTTTGACTCATAATTTCCTTTAGTTTTGGATTGTTACAACAAAACGACAACCTTTATCTAAATTTTCTGCCGTTAGTTTCCAACCACATCTTTTTGTGGATAATTGATATGCAATAAAGCACCCATATCCAGTACTTTTTTCTACAACTTTTTTAGTTGTAACGTTTTCTAAAAATAATTTTTGAATTCCATTTTCATCTTTGCTTAATAGATTGTTTGAAAGGCCATCTCCATCATCTTCAATAATTATTTGTGTTTGCTTGGTTTCTTCAAGGTACAAAGTAGTAATTGTGATAGAAATGCCTTTCTCTGGTGCATGGTCAATACTGTTCTGCATTAAGGGTTCAATTACTTCCCAAACAACAAATTCATTAATTTTAATAGTTGGAATACTCTGACTTAAATTTAAAGTGAAATTAATATTTTCAATCTTTGAAGAAACTCTTAAGAAAATATTATCGATAATAAATCTTATTGTGGCGTTTATATCAGTATTAAATATTTGATTTCTAATAGTTTGGAGTGGAGGGTCGTACCACTTCATATCGTAAATGGCTCGAGCAACAAAATTAGCATACTTTGTTACTTTTTGCTTTGTTGCTTCAATGTTTTCAGTACTAATATTTCTTAAATCGTCTTTAATAAAGCCCATTATTTTTTCAGCTTTATGATGAGTTCTGTAAATCCGTTTTGTAAAAAGTGTTTCTTTTTCAAACTCAATTTGTTCTTTAAGGTGGCTTTGATGTTCCTCAAAAAGTTTTTGTTGAACTAGGTCTCGCTCCTTCATAGTATAAGACGAGATATAATACATTGTTAGTAAACCAAGTAAAATTAAGGAAACATATAAAATGGCTATCTGATTATAGCTGGTTAGCAACTCAGTAGTAATTGTTGAAAAATCTGGATTGTTTTCCATATAAAAAACACCAATTAATTCTCCATTTGGAGCTAACGGGACTAATATTTCAAAAATAGAATCTTCTTTTAAATAACTTAAAATTCTTTCTTCTCTTTTAATTTGATCATATTTTTTTTCAAAAAGAGCTATACCACTAAAATGATTCTTGTTGGAATTATTTACATTATCATTTTTAATTAACAAATTAAATAACCCAAGTCCATCATCAATAGCAAAAGTTTCACCATTTTGAGAAACTATTATTGCTACATCTTCAACATTTTGTTCTAGTATTTGATGTGTTAGAATTATATTAAATGATTGAATTATTTTCTGTTTAACAGCAGAATCACTCATATCC
>JAQICK010000427.1 GCA_027858595.1 Melioribacteraceae bacterium | reverse complement strand
AGATAGTAAATAAATATTTTAGCTCAAAAAAAAATAACATCTATTTTGGGGATTAAGAACCGAATTACGAAAAACACATAGAGAATTCTTTTGTCTTTGATTCTCAGAAAAGCTTCTATCTCCGTTCGAAACTGCATGGGTTACTTTAGAGACGGTCTCAGTTATGCTTATTTTTAAATAGTTCTATTTTGTCAACTTCTTAAACTCGTCAATCAAAACTTCATAGACTTCTTTAACGTGTTTTTCTTCCGTTCTGATACCAGAAATAACAACACGAATTGTGAATTTACCATTTAATACTGTGTGTGAAAGAAATGCTTTTCCAGAATTATTTATTGCATCCATCAAATTTTTATTGAACTCATTTACTTCTTTTTCCGTTTTAATATTTTCTGGAATTGCTCTGAAACATATTGTGCTCAATGGAGTAGGGGCAAGCAATTCAAAATCAGAGCTTTCATTTATCCACTTGCTAAATTGTTGTCCTAATTTTAAGTGTTCTCTAATAATTTCAATTAATCCTTCTGTGCCATAATGCCGGATAACAAACCATAATTTTAGCGAACGGAATCTACGCCCGAGTTGAATTCCGTAATCCATATAATTTGTAACTTCATCATCTTCATCTGTTTTTAAGTAATCTGGAATAATTGAAAATGCTTGTTTTAGTATTCCCTTGTGTTTAGTAAACAAAACTGAAATATCAATTGGCATAAACATCCACTTGTGCGGATTAAGCACAAACGAATCTGCATCCTCAATACCATCAAGTAAATATCTCATCTCTGGCACAATAGCAGCAACTCCAGCGTGTGCTGCATCAACGTGAAGCCAAATATTTTCGGATTTACAAATAGCGGCTATTTCAGTAACTGGGTCAATGCTTGTTGTGGAAGTAGTTCCCACAGTTGCCACAACGCAAAATGGTTTCCAACCGTTGGCTTTATCTTCAGTAATTGCTTTTTGCAATTCTGATGGAATCATTTTAAAGTTTTCATCTACTTTAATTTTACGAACACCTTCTAGTCCAATACCAGCAACAATGGCTCCCTTTTCTATAGAGGAATGTGCTTGTTCGGATGTATAAAGTCTTAGGCGTGGTTTATTTTGTAACCCGCCAAACCCTTTATCGCGGATGGAATAATCGGACAAACTCTCACGAGCTGCAACAATGGCTTGCATTGTGCTTGTTGAAGCAAGGTCGTAAATTATTCCCCAGAAGTTTTCGCTCAATCCTAACATTTGCCTAAACCAATCGAGAGCTACTTCTTCCAACTCTGCTGAAGCAGGATTAGATTTCCAAAGCATTCCATTTGTATTAAAAGCCGCACTAACAAGTTCTGCAAATATTCCAGGGTCACTTGAGGATGAATTAAAGTATGCCATAAACTTTGGATGATTCCAATGAGTTACACCTGGCATAATTATTTTCTCCAAATCTGAAATAATTTCTTCATATTCCTCACTTTTTTTTGGAGGATTTATTGGAAGTTGTTTTTTAACATCTCCAGGCTTTGCATTTGGAAGAACAGGATAATTGTCCATTTCACTAAAATATTTTTCAACCCAATTGATGAAAAGTTTACCGCTTTCTTTAATGTTTTTACTTGTTTTATCTTTCATTTGGTTTCTCTCTTAGAATCCTATCTTTTTCTTGTTTGATTTTTCTTCAACAATTAGTTCCCTAATTGTATTAAAAATAATTCCTATTTTATCTTCTTGGGAAGATAAACGTTCATTTGTCGACTTTTCAAGTTCTTTTAACTTATTTGAAATATCTTGGTTTGATTCAAGCGTCTCTCTTATTTTAACAAATGCTCTCATAATAGAAATGTTAACTTCTATTGCTTGTGGAGTTCTGAGAACACTTGAAAGCATTGCAACACCTTGTTCTGTAAATGCAAATGGTAGATATTTAGAATGTTCTCCTCGCTTTAAGGTCACATTCTGTGACCTTAAAGAATTGTACTCTTCTTTCGAAAGTTGAATAAGAAAATCCGAAGGAAACCGTTCAATATTTCTTCTTACAGCTTGTTTCAAAACTTTTGTTTCAACTCCATATAGCCTTGCTATATCTGAGTCGAGAATAATTCTTTTATTACGAACCAACTGAATAAAATATACGATTTTTTTCAATGGGAATATTTAATGAATGTTTTTTCATATTTGCCCCAATTTATTTTATTTTCTTCAACCAATTAATTATTTCCGTTGTTATTCTAATTCGTGTTGATGAAAACGAATGTCCCGTTTTATAAATTGCACTTTTAAGTTTTACATTATTCTTTGAAAGGCTTTCTACCAACGGATAGTGATGTAATTGAAGATGAGAAACTTCATCATCTTCTGCTCCAACAAGTAAAATATTTTTGTCGGTAAATTCTGTAACCCTTTTAACAAGATTCCATTCATCTTTGTTTGCTAACATTTCGTTGTATATTTTTTGCCCACTTGCTCCCTCAACTAACATTGCACCTTGCGATAATCCCTCTATTGTTGCATTAAGAAATTGTGGATTCTTTATTATGTAATCAGTAAAAAACCCAAAATTAAATCCTGCAAGTGAGGCAATGTTTTTTATTTGCGGATATTTTATTGAAGTCAACAATGCAAGAAATCCACCCATACTATGCCCAACTAAAATGATTTTTTTATTTTCAACATTATATTGCTTTGAAATTTCTTTGTCCGAAAAATGATCTATTACAGAACTTACATCAGAAAGTGAATTTGAAATTGAAAAACTTCCACCGCTCCCCCACGAACCACGATAGTGGAAAACAGCAACATTAATTCCAAACCTTCTAACAGCATGAGCAATATCAAAATTTGTTTCATTTCCAGGAAATCCGTGTAGGAGAATTAAAAGTGGATTTTTCTCTTTACCAGCAGCCTTAAAATATGATCCAAGCAATTTTTCATTTTTGCTTTTAATAATCAATGGGTGCATTGTTGGCGGAAATTCCAAATCTGGATTTGGATTGTCAGATATTACAGAATTAAATTTTATCATATATTTCTTGTGCTTGATATTGAACAATCAAAAATAAGAAAGAGATTGATAACAATCTCTCGTAGCTTCCTTCTTTTTGATTTAACGCACTCTTTAACTATTTTTGCAACTTAATTTTATTCATTAAAAACGAAAAACAAACATGAAAATTAGTAAATCATTTATTCCAACTTTAAAAGAAGTTCCAGCTGATGCTGTTATTCCGAGCCACATTTTAATGCTACGAAGTGGAATGGTAAGAATGCTTTCAGCCGGCATCTACTCTTTTTTGCCACTTGGATACAAAGTTATAAAAAAAATATCAAATATTATAAATGAAGAAATGGTTGCAATTGGTGGACAAGAATTTTTGTTGCCTGCATTAAACCCTCGTGAAATATGGGAAGAGACTGGACGTGTTGAAGCTTTTGGCGACACAATGTTTCACCTTAAAAACAGAGATTATGTTTTGGCTCCTACACACGAAGAGATTATGACATTTCATGCAAAAGGCACAATGAAATCATACAAAGATATGCCACAGATTTGGTATCAGATTCAAACTAAGTTTAGAAATGAAGCACGCCCTCGTAGTGGAATAATTCGTGGCCGCCAATTTTTGATGAAAGACGCATATTCGTTTGATTCTACCTGGGAAGGTTTAGATGAATCATACGCAAAGCATTACAAAGCATATCAGAATATTTTTGATAGATGCGGAATTGAATATTTTGTAGTTGGTGCATCTAGTGGAGCCATGGGCGGAAGTAAGTCGGAAGAGTTTATGGTAAAATCAGATGCAGGTGAAGACACAGTTGCACATTGCAAAAGTTGTGGATACGCTGCAAACGTTGAGGTTGCTCAATCTGTAATTGAACCGATTAAGCGAAATGGCGAAAGCAAAGAGAATTTTGAAATATCAACTCCTAATATTCATAGCATTGATGAGCTTTGTGAATTCTTAAAAATTGATGAAAGAGAAACTGCAAAATCACGAGTATATATTTTTGACAAAAAACCTATCCTCGTTTTGATGTCAGGAAATGACGAAGTAAATGAAACAAAACTTGAGTCCATTCTTGGTGGTGAAGTTCGTCCTGCACATCCAGAAGAACTTGTTGAAATTACAGGAGCAGAAGCTGGTTCTATTGGCCCAATTGATTTTAAGAATAGTATTATTGCAGACAACAGACTAAAAGACGGAAATAATTTTTATAGCGGTGCTAACAAAACAGATTTCCATATTGGTGGAATTGATTTAAAACGAGATGTTGAAAATATTGAGTATTCTGATTTGAGAACAATTGAGAGCGGCGAAGAATGCACACGCTGTGGAAAAACACTAGATGTATTTAAAGCAATTGAACTTGGACATATTTTCAAACTCGGTACTAAATACTCAGAAGCAATGGGTGCAAACTTCTTAAATGAAAATGGACAGGCAAATCCGATAATAATGGGAAGTTATGGAATTGGTTTGGATCGTGTTCTTGCATGTTTTATTGAACAGAATTATGATGATAAAGGTATTGTTTGGAAAGGTCCATTAGCTCCATTTGATATTCAGATACTTGGATTGAATATGAAAAAAGAAATTGTTGAGATTACAAGCAATGAAATTTACGAGCTACTTAAAAACGAAGGATACGACGTTCTATTTGATGATAGGAGAGACGCTAAACCTGGTTTCAAATTTAACGATGCTGAACTAATTGGAATTCCGATACAAGTTGTTATTAGTGAAAAGAATATTAAGGAAAATATAGTAGAAATTAAAATTCGACAAACTGGAGAAAAAGTTTTAATTGAGAAAGATAAACTTCTTGAAAAACTGAAAGAATTAGCAAAATAGTTAATCACTGTCCTTCCCGTATTTTTTGAGCGGGAATCTTATGCTCTAGGCAAGATTCCTGAGAGAAGCATTTAAAATGACTGATTAAAAGTTATAAAATTTCAGCGTACATTTTTTAGCACTGTCATTTCGAACGGATGTGAGAAATCTTTTAAAATTCATAAGATTTCTCGCTTTCGATAAAAAAACATCGAGGTTCGAAATGACAAATATGTTTGCTGTAAGATTAAGAAATATTCCAAAAGAATTATAAAGTATCAAAACAAATGAATCACAAACTTTACATAGTATCTACCCCCATTGGTAATTACGATGATATAACTCTCAGAGCATTGAAAACACTGAAGGAAGTTGACTTAATTATTTGTGAGGAATACAAACCAACTAGAAGACTACTTTCATATTACGAAATAACAAAAGAACTTTTTTCACTTAATGAACATAACGAAAGTGATGATGCTTCGGAGGCAATTTCAGAAATTCTTTCTGGAAAAACTGCTGCTTTAATTTCTGATGCTGGCACACCGCTTTTTTCTGACCCTGGAACAATACTTGTAAACCAAGCAATTGAGAAAGGCATCCAAATTATTCCTATCCCTGGTGCAAGTTCCTTACTATCGGCTCTTGTCGGTTCCGGTTATGAATTAAATAATTTCTACTATTACGGTTGGCTCTCGCCTAAAAAAGAAATTCGCCGCTCACAACTCCAAAAATTAAAATCATTGACTGAATTGTTAATTATTATGGAAACTCCATACAGACTACAAGCTTTGCTATCCGATATTAAAAGAACATTTGGTAATTATCAATTTGTTGTTGTTGCATTTAAGTTAACACAGAACGGAGAAACTTTCTTTCGTGGAACTGTAAGTTCGGTTATTGAAACAACTTCAAAAGAAAAAAACAAAGGTGAATTTGTTCTTCTATTAGATAATAGAAAAATGAGAAAAGGCAATAATAGAAGCACGCTATAAAGCGGACAACGTATCCGCTTGAAAAAGCAATTTATTTTACCTACAATTGGAAAGATAAAAATTATATTTGATGAGGAAATAATGTTAAAAGTATTAGATGTGGATTTAACACCTAATCCACAAGCGTTGAAATTTGTATTAAACGAAAAATTATTAAGTATTGAAACAAGAAGTTTTAAAAGTAAAGTAGAAGCCCAGAGTGACCCACTTGCAAAGCAAATTTTTGGATTGGAAGGAGTGGTTTCAGTTTTTTATATGGATAAATTTGTAACAATTGAAAAAGAACCAACTGTAAGTTGGAATAAGATCCAAAAGCCTTTTGCAGAAATAATTTCCACTTTAGATATGTCAACTCTTCCTGCAGAAAAAATTATTGAAGGAATATCCGAGGATGAAACTGTTGCTCTAAAAAAAATAAATGAAATTATAGATCTTCGTATTAAACCAGCTCTTGCTGGTGACGGAGGTGGTTTGGAAGTATTGGGACTTGAAGACAACACTTTAACAATTAGATATCAAGGAGCTTGTGGAACATGCCCAAGTTCAATACGCGGAACGCTGGTTGCAATTGAAAATTTACTGCGCCGAGAAGTTAACGAAGACCTTTCTGTAATTTCTGGGTAGACAGCCAAGTATTTTAACCTTGTCATTTCGAACCCTTTTTTTGTGAGAATTCTATTTAAAATATGAGATTTCTCACATTCGTTCGAAATAATAAAACAACAAATCTGAGCTAACTATGCCTTGCCTTCTCATGCTCATACGATTTCTCTTTAAGCGTCTTATCTAACTCATCCTCATAAAAGAATTTCTGTTCACCAAAAGCTGGAGTCAGTTGTTCCAGCCATGTAGAAGTCTCATCATACTTTGCAAAGAAAGGTCTCTTAACCCAATCTGGGTTACGTGCTTGCAACATATTTAGAACAAATACTTTTTCACCATTTACTCTTGTCACACCTTCAATAACAACTTTGCCAGGAGATGCAGACATTAAAGGACCTCGGGCTGTTCTTTGTAATCCAGAGACTTGTTTAAAAGCGTCTCTATAAATTTCAAATGTACGAGGCAAAGGGATTTCAAAATATTCCTTAGCACCAGTCTCTCTCTCAATAAACATATAATACGGTATCATTCCTAAATTAACTTGCTTACGCCACATGCTTGCCCATACATCTGCAGAATCATTAATATGTTTGATAATTGGAGATTGTGTTCTAATTTTAACCCCAACATTTCTCAAACGTCTTACTGCACTATGAAGCACTTCCGTTTCTAATTCTTTCCCATGATTTACATGAGCCATAAACGCTAGATGCTTTCCAGCATTCATTATTTTTTCAAAAAGATTTAGAATTCCATAGGCATCTTTATCAGTAACAAAACGATATGGCCAATAGGAAAGAGACTTAGTTCCAATTCTAATATTTTTAATGTGATCAAACTCTGGTTGGAGTAACGGCAACAAATATGTTTCTAATTTTTTAAGTGACATAACCATAGGGTCACCACCAGTAAATAAAACATCGCTAATTTCACTATGTGATTTCAAATATTGTTGAAATCTATTAGATTCATCAGTAGCAAATTTTAGATCGTGATCACCAATAAATTGTGCCCAACGAAAACAGAACGTACAATAAGCATGGCAGGTTTGCCCAGCAGATGGAAATATTAATGCTGTTTCTTTATATTTGTGCTGTATTCCAGCAACAGCGATGTTATCCATTATTGGAACATTAACTGTCATTTGTCCAGATGGATGTGGATTTAATCCTGATCTAATTTTTTTGGCAACTCTATTTATTTCATCTTTTGGAACATTACTTCTAATTAAATTGGCCATTTCAGCAAATTGATTGTCATCAAGCATTTCACGTTGCATAAAAGTCAGTTGAAAAATTGGATCGTTAGGAATATTATCCCAATTAATTAGTTCTTCAATAACGTAATTATTTGTTCTAAAAGGAAAAACATTTGCTATAACTTTAATGTCAAATATTTCTTCATCGGTGAGCTTATTTTTAATATATTCTATAGAATCTAAATCTTTCAAACCATAGAATTTAATTTTCTTTTGAATAATCATTAGAAAAGCAATCCATTTGTGAAACACATTATTTTTGAAGTGATACTACTAATTTATTGTGCAGTACACTTTATTTTTAGAGGGGAAAAGCGGTAAAAATTTACCGCTCTATTTCAATGTAGTAACTTGACTAGCGTCTTCTATTTTTACAAATCTTTCGTTGAATTTGTAACTTCCGCTATCTGTTTTAATTGTTTTTACAAATTTAACAGTTATTCCTGCATCTTTGCCTTTGCCTTTGCCTTTTGTTTTATCTGCAAATGTTTGCTTTTTAGCCATTGTGTATCTCCTTGTATATTTAGCTTACAAACATACAAAATTTTTGTAGAATTTTAAAGAAAATGATGAATTCATTAGCCATCAAAAATGAATTACTTTTTTAAGTTTATAAATATGTTTATCATTGCAGATATTTATTAGGATATAATGGAAACACAAATAGAAAGAATTTATTTAACCGGTTTTATGACAAGTGGCAAAAGTACTATTGGCCCTATTTTAGCAAATGTACTCGGTTGGGAATTTAATGACCTTGATAGAGTTATTGAAGATAAAGAAGGAAAAACTGTCGTTGAAATTTTTAACACAAACGGAGAAGAATATTTCAGAGATCTTGAGCATAATTTACTATCAACATTCTCTACAAGTAAGAAATTAATTCTTTCGCTTGGTGGGGGCACAATCGCTTTTGATAGAAACCTTGAAATTCTCAAAAATAGTGGGAAAATAGTCTATTTAAAATCATCCCCAGAAATGATTTATAAACGAATAAAAAACAAAATTGATCGCCCAATTTTTAGAGATTTAGTTTTATCCGAAAACCCAAAACCACAAGACTTTATTGACCGAATTGATAAATATTTAACGCTACGAGAACCATACTATCTTGAAGCAGATATTCATATTGATACCGATCAATCGAGCATTGGCATTACCGTTGACAAATTAGCAAAATTATTAAATAGAGTCATACATGAAAAAAATTAGCATCGAACTTTCACAAAATGGATATGACGTTTTTCTTGGGAATGGTATATTTAATCAATTAACTAAAAAAATTAAATCACTAAAGTTGAATAAAAATCTATTTTTTGTAATTGATAGCAATGTTTACAAACTATATACAACACAAATAAATTCAACTATCGATGCCTATAATGGCAAAGCTATTTTTTTTGTTATTGAAGTAAACGAAAAGTTGAAATCTTTTCAGACAATGCAAAAGATTTACAAAAACATGCTGGATAATGATTATTCGCGTGATACTTTACTGATAGCAATTGGTGGAGGAATAATTGGGGATATTTGCGGATTTGTAGCTGCAACATTTTCACGGGGAATCCAGTATGTACAAGTACCAACAACTCTTCTTTCTGTTGTGGATAGCTCAGTTGGAGGAAAGACTGGAATAAATTTTGGTAACACAAAAAATATTATTGGAGCATTTAATCAACCAAACTTTGTTTTAATTGATGTAGATTTCATCAAGACATTAAATAGAGAGGAAATCCTTTCTGGGCTTGGGGAGATTGTAAAATATGCCTTTTTAACTACCACGGATTTTTATAAATATATTGTAAAAAATATTGAAAATGTTTTTGATAAAAATCCAAAAGTATTAAAACAAATAATAAATGAATCAGTAAGATTTAAAGGCGATGTTGTAATTTGCGACGAGAAAGAAGCTGGAAATAGAAAGATGTTAAATCTTGGTCATACATTTGCACATGCCTTTGAAGTTGGAACAAAGTATAAACTAAAGCACGGACAAGCAGTTATTGTTGGAATTGCATCCGCACTTTTTCTCTCTTTTAAACTTGGCTTAATTGAAGAATCCAGAATGTTAGAACTGTTAGCATTAGTTTTGCTTTTTAAGGATGAGATTAAAGTTGGAAGAATAAATTTGGACCGTGCAATTTCTGTTATGCAAAGGGATAAGAAAAACAGAGATGGTAAAATTAAATTTGTTCTACTCAAAGATATTGGAAATATTATGCTGGATGTTGAAGCCTCACGTGAGGATGTTATGTACGCTCTTGAAAATGGACTTGGAGTTTTTAGATAATTGATGCATCTGCTACTTTTAATATTTCTTAGTTTCCCTTTTTTCATACAAGCTCAAACACCTCGTGAAACAAGAGCTGTGTGGGTTTCAACAAATTTCAGATTAGATTGGCCTCCAAAGACTTACGATGAAGCTACACAAAAAAATGCCATGATTGATATTTTTAATAATATTGGAAATAAAAATCTCAACACAATTTATTTCCAAGTTAGAAGCAATGGAACTGTATTGTTCAGAAGCTCGCTTGAGATATTTTCTCCCTACATTACTGGTGATATTGGCAAATTTGGGAATTACGATCCTCTCGAATTTGCAATTAAAGAAGCACACAAGCGAGGGTTGGAAATTCATGCCTGGGTAAATACCTATCGTGTTTTTAGTGGAAGTGATATTTCTATTAAAAATAATCCGCTACATATTTCTCAAATTCATCCAGGGTGGGTTTATGAAAAAGACAATAATTCAATTTGGCTTAACCCAGGAATTCCAGAAGTGCGAGAGCATCTTGTTGAACTGATAAATGAAATCGTCCAGAATTATGATGTGGATGGAATTCAATTAGATTTCATCAGATATCCACAAGTCCCCATAAATGACAGTGAATCTTACAAAACTTATAGTGGCGGAAAGTCAGTGGATAACTGGCGTAGAGATAATATCACAGAATTTATTTCAATTCTAAATCACAGAATAAGAACTACTAATCCTAAAATTAAACTTGGTGTAACTCCAATTGGGATTTACAAATCAATTCCAAACGGAAGAGGCATGGAGGGCTATTCAGATGTGTTTCAAGATACTCGCGAATGGCTAAGACAAGGAATTATAGATTATGCAGTTCCACAAATTTATTGGGATGCTCGTAGCAATCCAAAGTTTAATGTTCTTACAAAAGATTGGATTGATAATTCTTTTGGGAAAAATATAATTATCGGAATTGGAGCATATAAGCCTGAAGTATTGAACGAAGTTGAAAGAGAAATAAATATTACAAGAAATTTGAAAACCTCAGGAATAGCATTTTTCCGTTATAAGAACATTGAGCAAAAAAGATTTTTTGCTTTTGAAGAAAAAGCTCTGCCAACGGAAATGCCATGGATTGAAAAGACTCCAAAACTTGCTGAACTTAAATTAAGTTTAAATTTTAAAAATAATAAAGTCAATTTGAACTTTGGCATTGATGGGAATAGTAAATCTAAAAATGGATACTTTGCTCTCTATGAAAACACCAGTAAGCTTATTAAAGTTGTTCCAAATTATTTATCTGAAATGAGTTTTTTGCTTAGCCAACCTAATAGAATTACTTACTATTATTCTACAACTCAGTTTGACCAACTTTGGAATGAAACGAGTAACAAAAGCAACGTTGCCAAAATATCAATTCCGAAATTGAAAGGAATTGCAAACAATATTGCCGTTTTTAACAATCCAGTTCTTTTACAAAATGGGAAAAGAAGTGTACTAGTTCTTTTTAGTAACATTGATGAAGAAATAACTCCCTATGGTAATTTGGATAAAAGCAAAGATTCGTTCCTCTCAAAGCATCTACTCAAAAAAGGATTCAACGAAATATATTTGAATTACGATTTGAACAATTATAAAAATGCTATTATTGACTTTTTGAATGAAAACCGATCAGTTACTTTATAGTAAGTGCTGTAGGCTACATCTTCAAATACTCTCTCAAATACCTTCCAGTATGAGATTTTCCATTTTTCACAATTTCTTCGGGAGTTCCAACTGCCACTATTTCACCGCCATTATCTCCAGCTTCGGGGCCAAAATCAATTACATAATCTGCACATTTTATTACATCCAAATTATGCTCAATAATAATAACAGAATTGTTTTTTTCGAGCAGAAGATAGAAGCTGTCCAATAATTTTTTAATGTCGTGAAAATGCAAACCAGTTGTAGGTTCATCAAAAATGAATAGTGTGTGTCTTTTTTCTTTTTGTACTGAGAGATGTTTAGCAAGTTATATTCTCAGAGCTTCTCCACCAGAAAGTGTATTAGACGGCTGTCCTAGTTTAATGTAGCCCAAACCGACTTGTTCTAAAAATGTTAAAAATTTCAATATCTTTGGTTGGTTGTCAAAGTAAATAATTCCTTCATCCACAGTCATATCAAGTACATCAACAATATTTTTGCTTTTGTATGTTACTTGGCGAACTTCTTTTTTAAATCGTGTGCTTTGGCAATCTTCACATTCAAGATATAAATCTGCAAGAAACTGCATTTCTATTTTTACAAATCCTTCACCGGTGCACGTTTCACATCTTCCGCCTGGAACATTAAACGAAAAATAACCAGGCTTATAGGCTCTAGCTCTTGCTTGCGGAGTTGAGGAAAATAATTCGCGAATATGCTCAAAGCCCTTTACATAACTTATAGGATTAGATCTTGGAGATTTTCCAATAGGAGTTTGGTCAACAATTTCAATTTCGTGAATGAATTGCGTTCCCTTTAATTCTGTGTATCTTCCAATCGATTTTGGGTTGCCACCAAAATTTTTAACAATTCCACCATAGAGAATATCATGAATAAGTGTGCTTTTCCCAGACCCACTAACTCCAGTAACAACAACAAATTTATTTAATGGAATTTCAACATCAACATTTTTAAGATTATGCTCACTAGCACCAATAATTTTTATCGCTTTTGTTTCTTTAGTGTTTCTTACATCTGGTAATGGAATTGATTTTTCGCCAGATAAATATTTACCTGTTAAAGAGTTTTTGTTTTTTAACAAATTGGAGTATGTATCAATTGCCATGACTTCTCCGCCATCTATTCCAGCAAGCGGACCCATATCAACAATTAAATCTGACTCCCTCATCATTTCAGCATCGTGTTCTACTACCAAAACTGTATTACCAATATCTCTTAGTGATTTTAATATCTTAATTAATTTTGCATTATCTCGTGGGTGTAAACCAATGCTTGGTTCATCCAAAACATATAAAGTGCCCATCAATGCTGAGCCAAGTGATGTTGCAAGATTGATGCGTTGCATTTCTCCACCAGAGAGAGTGCTACTTAATCTATCCAAAGATAAATACCCTAAACCCACTTGATTTAAAAAAGTTAATCTTTTTTGAATTTCGCTTAAAACTCTTTCACCTACTGCTTTTTCGTAATCTGAAAGTTCTACAGAATTAAAAAACTGATTAGCTTTTTCAATTGATAGTGTAACAATATCGTTTAACGATTTATTTTCAATTTTAACTTGTAGAGCTTCTCTTCTTATTCTAGATCCTTTGCAAGCTGTGCATTTTGTATAACCCCTATATCTACTGAGCAATATGCGTATATGCATTTTGTAGGTTTTCTTTTCTAATTTTGCGAAGAAATCATTAATTCCTACAAAACCTTTGAAGCCGTTAAAAACCAAGTCGCGTTCAAGTTTAGTAAAATTTTCAAATGGTTTATTTAATGATAGTTTAACTTCAGGAGCTACTCGAACTAAGTCCCGCAAATATTTACTAAACTTTACTGTTCTCCATGGAGAAATTGCTCCTTCTAGTAATGTCAATTTAGGATTAGGAATAATTAGGTCTACATCAAATCCAACGGTTTTGCCAAATCCTTGGCAAACTGGACACGCACCGAAAGGATTATTGAAAGAGAAAAATCGTGGCTCAGGTTCTTCGTATTTAATTCCACAACATTCATAAAACTGTGTGAAATTAGTAACTTTATTTGTCTCTTTAGAAATTATTGAAAGTCTTCCCTCACCTTCTTTAAATGTTGTTTCTATAGAATCGGCAAGAAGCTCGCGCACATTCCCTTTTTTGATTTTGACTCTGTCAATAATACCAATCAAATTATTCTTTGATCTCGGGACAGTATATGCTTCATTCAAATCGAGCAATTTAGTTTTATTAAATACTCTGAAGAAACCTCGTTTTTTTAATAACTCTAATTCTTCTTTTGTAGTTCTTCCTTCATGTTTGTGTATTGGAAATCCCAGATAGAATTTTTCCCCTTCCTCTCTTGTTTCAAGCCATTCGGATATTGATTTAACAGAATCCTTTTTAACTTCTTTTTCACAACTAAAGCAAATTGTTTTTCCAATGCGAGCAAAGAGTAGGCGTAAGTAGTCATAAATTTCCGTTGTAGTTCCAACAGTAGAACGTGGATTACGAATACCCTTTTTCTGTTCAATAGCCACTGCTGGACTTATTCCAGTAATTAAATCAACATCTGGTTTATTCATCCGCTCCAAAAATTGGCGGGCATAAGATGAAAGAGATTCCACATATCTACGCTGTCCCTCTGCATATATAGTATCAAAGACAAGCGAAGACTTTCCGCTGCCACTAACGCCAGTAATAACTGTTAATTTATTTCGTGGAAGTTCAATATCAACGTTCTTTAAATTATGCTGACGTGCACCTTTCACAATTAGATTTTTACTAAATATTTTTTTTTCTTGGATAGCCATAAACCTTTTTATAATAGTTGTGAAAGGTAATAAATATTGTTCAATTGTAAGAAACATTTTATTGTTAAATCAAAAAAAATCCTACTCACAATTAGTGTAGTAGGATTATTAAAAAGACACAGTAAATTGACTTAGAATATACTATATGTAACACCTACTTGAATAGCTTCTTGAGTCTGAGTTTTAATAGTTTCACTAACTTTATAAACAACTAAATATGTAAAGTTAACGTTTAGCCAGCTATTAACTTTTGCCGTAATTGTATTATCCATAGCAACATCCCATGTATCAAGTCTATCAAAACCAGAAAACAATCTAAGTTTCCCTTTATACAATACGTTTTCAAATGCTTCATACTTTACATCTGTAATACTCTCGAGACCAGTTTCAAATTTGAATGTTTCTATTTCGCCTGTTGTCTCAATATCGTCAGTATAGTTTAGAGCAAACTTGTCAGCAAAGCTCTCTTCAAAGGCAAGACCTAAACGAGTTTGGATAATTTCTGACTTTTCATATGCAAAACCGATTGATTGAGTTACATATCCTGGATCAAAAAATGTAACAATTGGATCCTCAGAACTTGTAGCATAATCATAACCATTAGTAATTGGCGTACGAATTAAATTACTTACATATGGTTCTACTAACCAACCAATTTTGTATGTAAAAACAGTTTCGTTGAACAAATTGTTAGATGTAACTTTTGATATGTCACTACCAGTTTTAGATTGCCCCCAATCGCCTTTTAATTGATTTTTGAATGACCATTTAGAGTCGGATTTGTATTCCATAACCCAATCGACACCAAAAGAATAGGCAAGTGAATTATCACCACCTTTAGACCAGTTGTTAAAAGCCACTTGACTTAAGTTTGCAGAAGCAATAAGTGAGGGTGTCCAATTACTAGAAACAGTATCCGGAGTTTGTGAATAGATTGTGCTTAATGATAAGAACAAAAATAATAGTATTACTTTTTTCATTGTTTTCCTCAAATAGTTTAAATTTGAATGACAAATTTACAATTTTTTTTATTAAAAAGACTATCACTCTATTATTTAAGAATTTTCTTTCATATTTTGTTTAATAATAGAATTAATATTGAGGAAATTATGAAATATCGAGAAATTGGAAACACAAACATTAAGCTATCTGAAATAAGTTTGGGCTGTTGGACAATGGGTGGACTCAATTGGCAAGATGGTACTTCCATTGGTTGGGCTAATGTTGATGAACATGAAGTTGGAAGAGCTATTAATTATGCAATTGAAAATGGAGTAAACCATTTTGACAATGCGGATAACTACGGCAATGGTAGAGCAGAGAGAATGCTTTCTATAATTCTTGGTAATAGAACTAACAATTTTATTCTTTCATCCAAAGTTGGTTGGTTTTCTGGAACTGCAAATAATTCGTATGAACCTGCACATATTCGTCATCAGTGTGAACAGAGCTTAATAAATTTAAATCGTGATTATATTGATATTTATTACTTCCACCATGGATATTTTGGAGATAATGATGAGTATCTAGACGATGCAATTGAAACAATGTATAGACTAAAAGAAGAAGGGAAAATTAGACTAATTGGGCAATCGGCATATTCAAATGAAGATTTTCAAAAACTTGTTCCCAAAGTAAAACCCGATATTCTTCAAAGTTCTGCAAATGCCATTGATGATCGCTACCTTGCCGATGGAACTCCAGTAAGGCAGTTATTGGAAGAAAACAATATTCCATTTCTAGCTTTTTCTCCTTTGGCACAAGGCATTCTATTAGATAAATTCAACAAAGACAATCCCCCAGAGTTTGAGTCAGGCGATCATCGTGGAAGGAACTATAAATTCCAATCTGATTATCTTGGAAAAATTGAATGGCGACTTCACCAATTAAAAGAACGCTTTGGACATTCAACCGAGGCATTAAGTCGAGTTGCCCAACAATATTTACTTCATTACAATGTTGTCGGTGCGGTTATTCCTGGTTTCAGAAATTTGGAGCAAGTGAAAATAAATTTGGCTGCCGCTGAGAATCCATTAACTGATGAAGATTTCAATTTTGTTAAAAATCTATTTTCTGAGCAAATTTAGGAATCCTTTATAACTGATTATTGATATTTTCATTATCTTTGTAATTCAATTTTTTTGGTGTTTATGAACTTTTTAGGAATAATTCCTGCTCGCTTTGGCTCTACAAGATTGGAAGGCAAACCACTTGCCGATATTTGTGGAAAACCAATGATACAGCACGTTTACGAGAGAGTAAATAAAGTTATCAATGATGTTTATGTAGCAACTGATGATATCAGAATTGAAGAAGTGGTTAAATCTTTTGGCGGTAACGTTGTAATGACATCCGAAAAACATAACTCTGGGACGAACAGATGTCTTGAAGCTCATAAAATTATTCAAGAAAATTCTGAAACCGAGTTTGAAGTTGTTCTAAATATTCAAGGTGATGAACCAATGCTCGCTTCTGATCAAATTTTGGAATTGATGAGTTGCTTTGATAATCCTAAAACTGAAATTGCAACATTAGTTACAAAAGTGAATGAAGCCGAAGACTTAAACAGTAAAACCAGTGCCTTTGTTATTTACGATGTAAATATGCGAGCAATATATTTTAGCCGAACACCTATACCAGCTGTTAAAGGACTTAATAAAAACGAGTGGTTTGGCAAATCAGATTTTTACAAACATATTGGAATGTATGCTTATCGTCCAAATGTTCTTGAAATAATTGCAAACTTAAGTCAGTCAAAATTAGAATTAATTGAAGGCCTTGAGCAGAATCGTTGGATTGAAAACGGATATCCAATTCACGTTGCTATAACTGAGTTTGATAGCATCTCAGTCGATACTCAGGAAGATTTGGAAAACATTAAAAAGATAATGTGTAAATAGGAAATAAAAATTATGAGCAAGAAAAAAATTAAAGTTGGGAATGTTGAATGTGGAGCAGATGGATTATTTTTAATCTCTGGACCATGTGTTATTGAAGACGAAAGTATAATGATGAAAGTTGCTGAAGAATTAAAAGAAATTACTGAACGACTAAATATTCCTTTAGTTTATAAATCGTCATTTCAAAAAGATAATAGAAGCTCGGTGGATTACTACATGGGACCTGGAATTGATGAAGGATTACGGATTCTAGAAAAAGTAAAAAGCGAATTTGGATTTCCATTACTAACCGACATTCATTATCCAGACCAAATAAAAGCAGCGTCAGACGTTGTAGATATTTTACAAATGCCAGCATACTTAGTAATGCAAACTACTCTAGTCACAGAAGCTGCAAAAAGTGGAAGCGTAATCAATTTAAAACACGGACAATTTCTTGCTCCAGAAAATATGATTAAACCTGTTCAAAAAATTGAATCTACTGGAAATAAAAATATTATTTTAACCGAACGAGGTTACACTTTTGGATACAATGATTTAATTGTTGATCCACGAAGTTTTTATCATTTAAATGAAACAGGCTATCCAGTAGTTTTTGATGTTACACACGCAATTAGGAAATATGGAATTCCAAGTGCAGATCCTTCCGGCGGTGCTCGTCAATATTTGCCTGTGCTAAGTAGAGCCGGCGTTGCTGCAGGAGTTGATGGACTTTTCATAGAGACTCATCCTTGCCCTAGCGAAGCTCTCTGCGATGCTGCAAGTCAATTAGACATAACTCAACTAGAAGAATTTTTGAAACCGTTAATTGAATTACACAACGTAGAAGTTAAATACAGAAATTAAATTATTATAAATAAAATAGAGATGTAACAATGGAATTATACTTAGACTCAGCCGACATGGAAGAAATTAAAGAAGCCTTCGAATTAGGATTTCTTTCAGGCTTAACAACAACACCAACATTTATGCACCGTCACGGAATTACGGACATTGATGCCACAATTATTGAACTTTCTAACATTGTTCCCGTTCTTCAAATTGAAGCTCTCGGAAATAATGCAGAAGAAATAATTGCTGAAGTTTACAGACAAGATGCTCTTGGGCTTAGTAAAGAAAATACCGTTTACAAAATTCCTATTTCTTTAGAAGGTGTTAAGGCTTGTAAAAAATTAACCGATGCTGGATTTAAAGTGAACGTCCATCTTGTATATACTTTGCAACAAGCATACATGGCAATGGCTGCTGGAGCAACATATGTTTGTCCACTTGTTGGCAGACTTCAGGATCAAGGGCATGACGCTTTATTATTAGTGGAACAATGTGTTGAAGCTGTTAATTATTATGGATACGATTCCAAAATTATGTTCTCTTCCGTGAGAAACATTGAACACGTAAGAAATGCTTTGAATATTGGAGCTCATACTATTACAGCACCTTGGAAAGTTATTAAACAGATGAGCAAAAACAATTTAACTGATTTAGGAACACAACAGTTTGTTGAACATACACGTTTAATGACATATAAAATAAAAGATATTCTTGGAACTGATAACCCTACGGCTACTGTGGACAATACAATTTCGGAATGTTTACTTGAAATGACTGTTGGAAAGTTTGGCGCTGTTACTATTGTAAATCAAATTGGTGAAGCTATTGGTATTTTTACTGATGGTGATTTGCGAAGACTTATTGCTAGTAGTGGGG
>JAQICK010000176.1 GCA_027858595.1 Melioribacteraceae bacterium | reverse complement strand
TTCGTGTCATTGAAGAATTGAAAGTAAATAGTGTGGAAAAAGAAAAGACAAAACAAACAAATATTGGGATTCAAAAATCAAAATTTATTAATTCCAATGACGAGTATTTGAGTATATCTATTGCTAAGAGGAGTAGATTGAAGCCAGAAACATATTCAAGTGTAACTTTAGGTTTTTTAATAGATTTTGAATTGGAGAATAAAATTAATTTTATAAATGATTCAAAAATAAAAAAAATGGATGTTAGTGATACTTGCGAGAACTGTAATATAACTAACTGTGATGAAAGAGTTGCGAAGCCAGTGATGGTGCACAATCAAGAGAAAAAAGATAACATCCAATTATCAATTGATAAATTAATTTCAGAGATAAAGTAATCTGGTTATTATTAGTTTAGAATTTCAGCCAATATCCGCGCGGCTTCCTCTATGTCTTTAGAATTAACATTAAGATGGGTTACTGCACGTATTATTCCTACTCCCATTGCAGATATTAGTAAACCTTTCTCTTTTGATTTAGAGACAACATCTTCAACACTCATTGTTGTTGGTCTAAACATTAAAATGTTTGTCTCTACACTTGAAGTATCAATTTCAACTCCTTCAATCTTTGAAAGTAAATTTGCAAGATTTTTTGCGTTCTCGTGATCTTCGGACAATCTATTAAAATTATTTTCAATTGCATAAAGCCCAGCAGCAGCAAGTATTCCAATCTGTCTCATTCCTCCACCCCAGCTTTTACGAACTCGAAATGCTTCTTCAATCATTTCCCTTTCCCCAAGAATAATTGAACCAACTGGTGCTCCAAGTCCTTTTGAAAGACAAACAGAAACTGTATCAAAGTGTGATGAATACTCTGCCAAAGAAATTCCAGAAGCAACAGAAGCATTCCAAAGTCTTGCACCATCCAAGTGCATTTTAAGATTTTGCTTATCAGCCAATGTTTTCAAGGCTTTAATGTTTTCTATTGGATGAACCACACCGCCAGCAACGTTATGTGTGTTTTCAACTTCAATTACTCTAGTGCGTGTCATGTAATAAGCACTAGAAGGATTAATAACATCTTCAACTTGCTCTGGAGTAATTACTCCGCTTTTACTATTTAACAAGTTCATTGACAAGCCACTCAACTTTGCAGGGGAACCAGATTCATACTGAAAGATGTGTGCATTTTTATCACATATTATTTCATCTCCGGGCCGTGTTAAAACATTTAGACAAAGTTGATTTCCCATAACGCCACTTGGAACAAATAGAGCTGCTTCTTTATTAAATAATTCAGCACAATAATCTTGCAATCTATTTGTAGTTGGGTCTTCTTTATAAACGTCATCACCAACTTCTGCATTTGCCATTGCGTTTCGCATTTCTTGGCTTGGTTTTGTTACTGTATCACTTCGTAAGTCTATCATAATTTTCAATTATCCCTGTTCCTTATTGTCATCATAAAACTAATAAGAGTCAATTTTAGAAGATGCTATTTCCTTGAATTTTTCATTTAATCTATCTTTAAATTCTTTCCCAACTTCATCAAATGTTTCTAATAAATCATTAAAGGTGTTATCCCCTCCAATAAAATTCCAGTATTCTTCCCCGATAAGAAAATCATTTGGATGGTTCATCATTCCAACTTCTGTAAATCGACTATATGGTTCAGGATGATATGGATTATAGGGAAATGCAAGAAATACTTTAATTGGTTTTCTCTTTCTTGCTATCCATTCAAGTAACTTCGTCTTGCTTTTTTCAAATACATCAATATTTGGCTTTACTGTCTTTAATTCAAAATAGTATTCTTCATTATCTTTCTTCATATAAAAATCAGCTATGTTTCCGGATTTTTGATGCTCACCACCTTCAGGTAATGCTACTAATACTTCCTTCATCTCTTCTTCAATATTTGCAACCCTTTCACTATTTCGTAATTTGGACACAATATTATTAATAACTCTTTTTTGATTTTCGGATATTACACCACCAACACCGTAATTTCTGAAACATTCATTAGAATTTTCGGATGCTATAATTACAGAAACATCTTCATAAATTGACATGCCAAGAGTTGTTGCCATTGAGTGAATAAATGAATACGCAGCAATTTTTTCATTATCCTGTATCAAGCGAGCAAGAAAAGGCATTGAACTTGTTTCTCTGCCATATCTTTCCAATTTATCTTCAATCTTCTTAGTTAATAGATTCTTAATATTTTGTTTTTGATTATTCGATAATGCCATTTTATTTCTCCCTCAAATGAAAAATTATTTCTGCATAATCGGATCTACTTTTTTCAACTCTATTCAGAACAGGTCGTTTATATTGATTAACTATTTTCATTCCAGCTAATTCTGCGATTTTTGGATAAAGTCCATACTTATCATTTGCAACAAGAAAAACGTCAAAACCATTTTTCATATATTTTTTAGAATTCAACAACACTTCTGCAATTCCATTTAAATACGATTCTTGTGCTTGCTTCCCTTGTCCTTTATATAATGGACCTATCTCTGCTTCATCGTTTCTTTCAAACCCATACAAATCGTACGAATAAGCATGCTGTTCGTGGTAATCTATTAAGCCTACATATGGAGGACTAGAGAATATTCCATCAATTTTCTTTGTTTTTGAGATTTTTGCTAGTTCGGAATTTTGTTTTTCCAATTCTCGGAAAATATTAATATTTCGACTATCTCCTCTCAAACATCTTTGATTGGTTTCGGTTCTAAGACCATTAAATTCATTGATTCTCTTTAAGGTATCTTTACTGTATCTATCCCACCAATTTAATATTGAAAATAATGGCTTACATATTTTTCCGTGTTTTTTACAATAATACGTCGTTATTTGTGATTCAAATAATGTGGCTAAATCGGAATGGGTTGTAGCTCTACAAGAACGGATTGTTCTACTTAAAGCGATGCTCAATATTTTTTTTG
This sequence comes from Melioribacteraceae bacterium, assembly GCA_027858595.1. Lineage (GTDB taxonomy): Bacteria > Bacteroidota > Ignavibacteria > Ignavibacteriales > Melioribacteraceae > 1-14-2-50-31-20. Next base: position 133 of record JAQICK010000176.1, on the reverse strand, counting down.
TCTGTTGATTTTTTATTCTTTTTATTTGGTCAAAGACAAAATCAACTTCATCTCTAACAACTTGCAAAAACCATTTATCTAGAAACGTAGTATTTTCTTTTTGTTTTAATTCAATTTTATATTTAGTTAAAAG
>JAQICK010000327.1 GCA_027858595.1 Melioribacteraceae bacterium | reverse complement strand
CCTCCAAAGTGTAGGATTTTGATACTCCGCTTGACGACGTGTGCTTTCCGACTTTGAAAATTTCGAGTTTCATAAATACCTCATTGTTTATAAAAATGACATTAGGATAAGTAGAATATATTTGTATGGATTTAATATAACTCATTCGCTATATTAAAGCAAGGATAATTAACGAATAGCTTAATAATAATTAACGGATTAGAAATTAAAAGAATGGCACGACCAAAGAAAAATATAACTGGTTTACAAGTTGAACTATTGGCGAGTTATGGCTTAACGAATGTAGAGATTGCGGAATCATTTCAAGTTGACGAGAGTACAATCCGAAAGGGTTTTCCCGAATTTCTGACAAAAGGGAGGTTGAACGTGAAAACTAAGTTAAGACGAGCTCAAATAAGAGTTGCGATCAAAGGTAATGTTATCATGTTAATTTGGTTAGGCAAGCAAATGTTAGGACAAGTTGACAAGGTTGAAAGTGTTGGAGGTTTTGGGATAAACATTAGGCGAAGTGAAATAGATTTTGTGAATGGTGAAGTTGTTGAAGTCCAAGAAGTTGATAAACCGCAAAAGAAAAAAGTAATTGCTAAAAGAAAAGTTGTAAAGAAAATTGCGGACAAAAAGATAAAACAATAATAAATAATTAGAAATAGAATGTCGGTGAACGGCAGAAAAAAAACAAAAAAGGACTTCTTTTGGAATACAAAGATCTGGAAATACAATATCATTCAAAGCAAAGAGAAATATTTTTTGCGGACAATGTACGTTTCAAAGTTATTGCTAAAGGCAGACGTTTTGGCTTAACTAAGGGAATGATAAATTATGCACTTGATAGGTCTTTGAATGGAAAGGGCGAAAGAATTTTATGGATTGATACGACTTATGGAAACATCCAAAGATACATTCAGAGATATGCTATGCCACTTTTAAAAATGATGCCTAAAGAAATGTGGAATTGGAATAGAACTAATAACGAAATAAAAACTATGACTGAAAAAGAATCAACAATAGATTTTCGTTCTGCTGATAGACCAGAAAACATTGAGGGTTTTGGATATAATTTAGTAATAATCAATGAAGCTGGCATTGTGTTAAAGAATGAAAATTTATGGCTAGAATCAGTTCGACCAATGATGTTAGATTTCAAAGCTGACGCAATTATTGGCGGAACACCAAAAGGTAAAAGGTTTAAAGGGAAAGACCATTTGTTTTATAAGCTCGCTAAAAAGTGTGATGAAGTACCATCAGATTTATTTCCAGAAGCTACGGAGATAAAAGCTAATTGGAAGTTTTATAATTATTCGAGTTATGATAATTCAATGTTAGAAAAATCCGAAGTGGATGAATATGTTTCCGAGATTTCTCCAACTTTGCGGGACCAAGAAGTTTACGGAAAGTTTGTTGATGCAGACACAGATCGGATAATTAAACGTGAATGGTTTGATGTAACTTCGTCCTTAACATTGGGAACAATGAAACCTTTCATCGTTCAAAGTTGGGACACAGCTTTCAAAAAAAAACAAGAGAATGATTATTCTGTTTGCACAACATGGCAAGTATTCAGAGATCGATACCAACTTATAAATATTTTCAGAGAACGAATGGAATTCCCCGAACTCAAAAAAAAAGTAATTGAGTTGAATAACGAATACAATCCGAATGAAATAATCATAGAGGACAAAGCTAGTGGAATTAGTTTAATCCAAGAACTGAACCGAGAAACAAAGCTTCCGATAAAAGCAATAAAAGTAAGTAGTGATAAAGTGAGTCGTGTCCATTCCATCACGCCGTTAATCGAAAGTGGGAAAGTAACATTGTATACACAAATGGATGATGTAAATATCTTTCTGAACGAATGCGAAGATTTTCCGAATGGCGAATATGATGATATGGTAGATAGCATGAGTCAAGCTTTAGAGTATTTGCGAATGAATCCACAAATATCAATTCCAAGACCAGTAACAAAGAGATATGTTAAGAAAAAATTATATTAAAAACGAGGTTATTTTATGAGCAAATTAACAACGGAATATTTAAAAAGGGAAAATTCTTTTCTAAGTATGATCGGCGGGATTCTACCTGATCCCGATAAAATATTAACTGGGCAAGGGAACGATATTACAGCATACAAGGATTTGTTAATTGATCCTCATTTAACTGCAACAATTTTACAGAGAAAAATGCAAGTTCTCCAAATGGGTTGGGAGGTTTCATGTATTGACGAAACACTTAAACAAGAGGGGATTGATATTATGCGAACAATGCCGATGCAGATTATAGGGAGTCAAATTCTTAATGCTCTTTTGTATGGTTACAATGTAAGTGAGATTATTTGGGAGAAAAAAGATAGTAAAATAATACCGCACCGAATACAAGCAAAGCCGCTTGAATGGTTTGCGTTTGATGGAGATAATGTTCTCAAAATCGTGGATGGAGCGAAACAAACTGGGAAGTTGTTAGACATACCACCATACAAATTTTTACTTGCACAAAACAAACCAACGTTTGACAATCCTTATGGCGAAAAGATTTTGAGTAAATGTTATTGGCCTGTAAAGATTAAACAAAGCACGGTTGAAAGTTGGGTTGACTTAATTAATAAATTTGGAATTCCATATTTGATTGGGGTTGTTTCTGATACTGCAACCGAAGCTGAAAAAGAAATTGTAATTAACAATTTGCTTGAAATGATTGATAGTAATGTTGTAACTCGTGGTACGTCTGAAACAATTGAGATTAAAGAGCAAACGGGTTATGACATCGGACAGTTATTTGAAAAAATGAGTGAATTTCAGAACAAAGAAATATCGAAAGCTGTGTTGTCTGTTACGCTTACTGTCGATGTTGGAACATCGGGAAGTTATAAGGCTAGTGATGTACATAGATCGATGTTGGAATATATTGGAATTAGTGATAAGAAGATTATAGAGGGTGCGATAAATCAAATGTTTGATTATTATACGGAATTAAATTACGGAAAGAACAGTCCAAGTATTCGGATAAAGCTCACAAAAAAAGAGCAAAT
>JAQICK010000050.1 GCA_027858595.1 Melioribacteraceae bacterium | reverse complement strand
AACTTATAAAGCAAATAAAGCAAATTTATATAAACTTGAACGATTTATAGAGGTAAACTAGAAAAAAAGATTAATTTTATTCAGTTTCTTTAATATGAACTGCATCAGCAAATTCTTTTACGAGATGCCAATTGTTATCATCTTCAAAGAAATTACCGGTTATAACAACACTTGCCCCGTTTTCAACTTTTTCTCGTGCAGTTTTACTATCTCTAATTCCACCGCCTACTATTACTGGAATTGATAAAGCAGAGGATACCATTTTTACCATTTCATTTGGGACTGATTTTTCCGCACCAGAACCACCTTCAAGATAAACATATTTCATTCCAAGATATTCTGCAGCAAGAGCAGTTGCAGTTGCAATTTCTGGTTTGTTTCTAGGAATTGGAGAACTTCCGCTCATATATTCTGCGGTAGTTTGCCTTCCTGATTCTATTAACATATATCCTGTTGAAATGGTTTCAAGATCAATACGCTTAATTATTGGGGCTGCAATCACATGAGTTCCAATAAGATGCTCCGCGTTTCTTCCACTAATTAAAGAAATAAAAAGAATTGCATCGGCTTTGTTTGAAACTTGACTCACACTACCAGGAAACAAAATTGTTGGAAGTGATGTTGCAGAGGAAATAGTTTCGAGTACCTCATCCAGAATGTTTGACATCATCAAACTGCCGCCTACCAAAAATCCATCAACTTCAGATGCTTCACAGTGGCGAACGAAATTTATTAATCGTTCTCCGCTAATATCATCTGGGTCTATTAGAACTAAGTAAGCTGCCCCTTTTTCCAAAATAGATTTATTTATTTTTTCTTGAACTTTCATAAACCCTTGTTTTTTCAAATACCAATTTAGTAAACTTTAAACCTTATCGCATAGTTAAACACTACACTTTTAAATATAAATTAAAACTTATTAAAATGTATGTGTTATATATCACTTTTCATACTGAGTGAAATTCTTCCCTTTTTAATATCAATACCAATTACTTTAACATCCACAATATCTCCAACATTCAAGAAGTCTAATGGATTTTTCACAAATTTATTTGCAATTTGAGAAATATGCAATAATCCATCTTGCTTTACTCCAATATCAATAAATGCTCCAAAATCAACAACATTTCTTATTGTTCCTGTAAGAGTCATTCCTTCAGATAAATCTTCCATTTTTAGAACGTCACTTCTAAGAATTGGTTTTGGCATTTCTTCACGTGGATCTCGCCCAGGTTTCAAAAGGTTTTCAACAATATCCATTAACGTAGGTTCACCTATCCCGAGCTCATCAGCAATTTTTAGTGCTCCAGTTCTATCAACATATGATTTAATTGCAAGACTTGATTTTTCAATATCACTATCTGAAGCACCAACAAGTTCAAATAATTTTTCTGTTGCTTCGTAACTTTCTGGATGGATAAATGTGTTGTCCAATGGGTTTTTCCCATTTTGGATTTTTAAGAAACCTGCTGATTGCTCATAAGACTTAGCACCAATTCCGGAGACTTTTAATATATCTTTTCTACTGTTAAATTTTCCGTTCTCTTCTCTGTGCTTAACCACATTTTCTGCAAGTCGTGTGTTCAAGCCAGAGACATAAGTAAGTAATGACGCAGATGCTGTATTTACATCAACTCCAACATAATTTACACAACTATCAACAACATCATCCAGATTTTTGCGAAGTTGTTTTTGGTCAACATCGTGTTGGTATAATCCTACACCAATTGATTTTGCATCAATCTTAACAAGCTCTGCAAGTGGATCTAAAACCCTACGTGCAATTGAAATATTTCCTCGCTGCGAAGCTTCTAAATCTGGGAATTCTTGTTTTGCAACCGGAGATGCAGAATAAACTGAAGCACCTGCTTCACTAACAATTAAGTAATGGCAACTCAAATTATTATCTTTAATAATTTTTGCAACTAATATTTCTGTTTCTCTACTAGCCGTTCCATTTCCTATTGCAACAATTTCAACCCTGTGTTTTTGGATAAAAGCTAAAATTTTTCTTTCCGCTTCTTCAACTCTCCGCTGAGGTGGATGAGGATAAATTGTATCGCCAGCTAAATATTTTCCTGTTACGTCAATAATTGCAATTTTAGAACCAGAGACAAAACCAGGATCAATTCCCATAATAATTTTATTCATCATTGGTGGTTGCAAAAGTAGCTGTCGCAAATTAGATGTAAAAACATCTATGGCGTGTGTATCGGCAGTTTCAGTAAGGTAATTACGCACTTCTCTTTCTATCGATGGAAAAATCAAGCGAGAAAAGGAATCATTTACAGCTTCATCCAACAATTCCATAAATGCACTATCAGAAAATTTAAAATAAGTTTCTGAAATTTTTGGCAAAATACTTTCTTTTGAAAACCCAAGATTTACTTTTATAAAACCTTCTTTATCACCTCTGTTTAAAGCTAAAACTTGATATGGTTTAATTCGAGTTATATCAATTTTGAAATCGTGATAAATATCGTAAACGTCTTTTTTTCTATCAGTTTCCTTAGGTGGAGTTTTTGATTTAAGCGAGCCAACAGTTGAGTGATCGAGTAATTCGTTTCTAACAACTTCACGTGTATCTGCATCATCACTAATCATTTCTGCAATTATATCTTGTGCACCTTGAACAGCTTCGGCTGGATTATTAACACCTTTTTCTACATCAATATACTTTGCTATTTCTGCATCAAAATCTTCTTCATATGTTGGAGAGTTAATCATTAGCAAAGCCAAGGGTTCTAATCCCTTTGCTTTTGCAACTGTTCCACGAGTTTTTCTTTTTCTCTTGTATGGAAGATATAAATCCTCAACTTCACGTAACTTAACCGAGTTAACTATTTTCTCTTTTAACTCGTCAGTAAGTTTTCCCTGCTCTTCTATGCTCTTAAGAATAGACTCTTTTCTATCCTCAAGTAGTTGATAGTAATTTAATTTATCTTCAATATCTCTAAGTTGGTCTTCGTCCAATCCACCTGTTTTCTCTTTTCTATAACGAGAAATAAATGGAACTGTTGCATCCTCAGCAAAAAGGTCGGAAACTGTTTTTATTTGTGATTCTTCAAGTTGTAATTCAGCAGCAATATGTTTTAGAATGTTCATATATCCTCAATATTTGAAAGGACAAATGTTCAAAAAATAAAATTGAATATCTACTTGAAAAATAGAAAAACATAATACAGAATTTGTTTTAATTATTTATTTATTCCTGAATTATGCTC
>JAQICK010000030.1 GCA_027858595.1 Melioribacteraceae bacterium | reverse complement strand
GAATATATTAAAATCAGAAGTCGGTGATTTAATAGAAGTAGGTTTAATAAATAGTGCAATAGGAAAAGCTAAAATATTAAAATTTGACACGACTAGTGTATTATTAGAAATTGTTAACTTATCTGAAAAAATTACTACTTCTCCTAAAATTGATGTAATTTGTGCACTTCCTCGCCCTCAAACATTAAAAAAAGTGTTAAGCAATTGTGCAACAATGGGTGTAAGTAATTTATATCTTATCCGTTCGGAAAAAGTTGAAAAAAGCTACTTTCATTCGAAACTCCTAGAAACTGAAAACTACACTCAATTTTTAATTGAAGGATTAAGTCAAGGGAAACGAGTGGCTCTCCCGAAAGTAAGCATTCACAATAAATTTAAACCTTTTTTTGAAAACGAAATAAGAAATATTTCAAGCAATTCTACTTGTTTGCTTGCTCACCCAACTACAGAAAATTATTTGACTAAAATACCAGTAAATCGATCCCAAAATATTTTATTAGCCATCGGGCCAGAAGGTGGATGGAATGATTTTGAGATTTCCTTAATGGAAGAAAAAGGATTTATAAAATTCAAACTAAGTGAAAGCATTCTCCGTGTAGAAAACGCTGTAACTGCATCTCTATCACAAATTGAATTGATGGCTAACAAATAATATCGAATCTAGCTTTTCAAAAAGATTTTCCCTTCCCAAAATCATTGCAAAATTAACTTAGAGACTTCACTTTTTATTTATAAATTTGCATAAACAATTTATAAAAATAGTATATCGGAAAGGATATATGAAGTGTACAACAAATTATCTTATTGGGGAATTCTCCTCATTTTACTTTTTGCAACAATTGCAAACTCACAAACTTTAACTCTTAAAGGAACGGTTACTAACTCAGAAACCACATTACCCTTACCAAACTGTAACATTTTTATTGAACAATTAGACATTGGCACAATTACCAATGCAAACGGATTTTACTTAATTGAAAATCTCAATGAAAATAATTTGAGCATAAGTGCTTCTTTTGTTGGATTTAAGACAGTCACTGAAAAAATTAATTTAGAAAATAATTTCAATCTAAATTTTGAACTTCATCCGGAAGATATTCTTTTAAGTGAAACAATTGTAAAAGCTAGTAGAGCGGAATTACGCGAAACTCCTATCGCCTTTTCTGAGAAATCAAACAGAGATGTGGAACGAGAACTCGGCTCGCAAGATGTGCCTCATATTTTGCAATCAACTCCTAGTATTTTTATTTCGCAACAAGGTGGCGGAACTGGCGATTTACGAATGAATATGCGTGGATTTGAACACACTCATTTTGCTGTAATGATTAATGGAATTCCTATAAACAATCCAGAAAACGGTGAAGTCTATTGGTCAAATTGGTCAGGGATTAGTGATGTTGTCGAGAACATTCAAGTGCAACGTGGGCTCACTGCAAATCCATATTCATCAACGGCTGTTGGTGGCTTGGTTAATATCCAGACTGTTGGTGTTAACTCCAACAACAATTTTGTAAAAGTCCGCTCAGAAATTGGTGCTGATAATTTTAGAAAATTTTCTGTAGCGTTTAACAATCATATTATTCCAGGCAAGTTTGCAATTACTGGTTTGCTAAGTAAAAAAACTTGGGACGGATATGCAGACCAAACGCCGCTTAGTGAATACACATACTATCTCGGCGTTGGTGGGATATTTGGAAACCACTCACTGGAACTTCAAGCTATTGGATCTCCGCAAGAACATGGGCAACGCATGACGCTTCAGAGCATTTCCACTTGGGAGCAACGAGGCAAACGCTATAATGCCGATTGGGGATTTTTGCAAGGCGAACCATTAAATATTAGAGATAACGAATACCACAATCCTACAATAAACTTAAACCATAATTGGCAAATAAACGGTAACCTTCTAATGTCAAATCTACTCTATTTTGTTCCAGGTAAAGGTGGTGGAACTGTCCCCCCGTGGGTTGCATTTGGAATAACTGTTGATGGACAAATAGATTTTGATAAGGAATACCAACACAATTCAAATAATATAGATTCTGCATTCAGCTCAACATTGAACAAAACTGAAAATGCTCTTCGATTTTTTGATCACACTCATCAATGGTTCGGATTTCTTTCAACCATGAAATATTCTACTAATTATTCTACTTTCACTTTTGGAATTGATTATAGGTACTACAAGGCTAACAACAATCAGAGAGTAAGTAATTTACTTGGTGGCGATTACACAATAGGCTGGGCTGGATTTGACAACATGAATGAGTATCCACTTTATGAAGGTGATAAAATTGATTTTGATGCCGATAGTTTTGCAAAACATTTTGGTGGATTTATTCAATACGAGTTTAACAATAAATTGTATTCTTTCTACATCAACACTACCCTTTCCCACACTAGTTATAATCGTATTGATTATTTTAACTATGTAATTAACGACCCCAATAGAGAGACTGGCTGGGAGAATTTTTTAGGATATTCTCTTAAGAGTGGGCTAAACCATAATTTTAATCTACATAATAATATTTATCTTAATTTTGGAATTATATCTAAACCCCCACTCGCTTATAATGTTTTCGATTTCAGCAATAAAAAGTTCAATAATGTTACTAACGAAGATGTGCTAAGTGTTGAGTTGGGTTATGGTTTTAATAAAAATAATTTTCTCTTAAACATTAACACATTTTATACAATCTGGAAGAACAAAGCCTTTAATAAAACCCAACAGGATTGGACTACTGGACAATTTTTCTTTTATAATATTTCTGGTGCAGATTCAAGGCATATGGGGCTTGAGTTAGAATCTAAATATATTATTAATACAAATTTTAGTGCAATTGGGATGTTATCCATTTCCGAAAATATTTTTACAAGTAATGCAATTACTGCAAAATCGCCCGAGGATAATCCAACAAATGTTGAATACTCAACTAGTTATGTAAATGATACATTTCTTCCTCGCTTTCCTATGACTACAGCAAATTTAGCATTTGTATATAGCCGAAAAGTTAATAGTAACCTCAGTGTTTTTGTTAAACCTGAGGTTAACTACATTGCAAATCAATACGCACAATTTGATTTTACTGCACGTGAGGATCAAAATGAAGAAGGAGTAAATAGTTGGAAACTCCCAAATTATTCAATTGCTAATTTTCATTTTGGAATAGAATACTCATTTAACAATTTATTTATAAATAACATAGATTTGACTTTCAATCTATTCAACGCATTCAATAATAACAGTTATATTATTGATGCAATAGATGGAACTGACCATTCAAAACAGAATGCTCTTGTGTGGTATGGCAGAGAGCGTTGGTGGAATATTAGTATAGCAATTTCGTTTTAAATGTGTATTAAATATTATGGAACTAATAGCACCCTATTATGAATTCATGTTTAAGGTTAATTCTTTTGATATTTTGTGTTATTAAATTTTTCAATTAGTCTCAAGTGAAACCCTTATGAAATTATTATCTTATAGAAAACTTCTACTATTTGTAGCATTATTTTTCGCTTCTGTTACAATCGCTCAAAAACAACCATACGTTTTGCTTGTTTCTTTTGATGGATTCCGTTGGGATTATCTGAATCGGAATATTACTCCCAACTTAGAAGAAGTTATTACGAACGGAGTAAGAGCCTCATCGCTACGCCCTGTATATCCAAGTAAGACTTTCCCAAATCACCTTTCCATAATTACAGGTATGCATGCTGAAAATCATGGAATAATTTTCAACAAGTTTGAAGATATTAGTGATGGAGAAATATATCAACTGAGCGATTCATCTGCTGTTCGTAATCCTAAATGGTATAAGGGAGAAGCGTTTTGGACAACTGCTGAAAATAATAATATTACTACGGCTAGTTTCTTCTGGCCTGGCTCGGAATTAAACGACAAGAATAGAAGACCAACTTATTATAAGAAATACGGACACAATTTGCCCTACAGAGAACGGATTGATGGAGTAATGAATTGGCTGCAATTACCACAAAGTGAACGTCCCCATTTTATAACTCTTTATTTTCATGATACAGATTCTTATGGACATGAGTTTGGGCCGAACTCTCCAGAAATAAATCAATCAATACAACGGTTAGATACATTGGTTGGATATTTAAACAACAAGCTTTCTAAAATAGGAATGAAAGATAGTTTGAATATTGTTTTTGTTTCAGATCATGGAATGACAGAAATTAATTCTGATAGAACTATTAATGTTGAGAAAATCCTTGCTGGACTCGACTATAAGCTTGGTGGCTCTAGACCCCTTGCTATGATTGAACCAAACACCAATGATTACGATTCTGTTTATTCAAGATTGAAAGGAAGCCAAGACCACTTTAAGGTATATACAAAAGAGAACATGCCTGAGTATTATTTTTTCAATAAAAATGAAAACATCTATTCGTTACTTTTAGTTGCAGATCTTGGGTGGTCAATTGTTGACGACAAACAAATATTAAATATGAGCAAGTATGATAGCAAAGGAAATCACGGCTTTGAAAATAACAATATTGACATGCACGGAATTTTTGTTGGTGTAGGACCAAACTTCAAAGAAGGATTCAAGACTGGTTCACTTTGGAATATTGATATATATCCACTGTTATGTAAAATATTTAGCATTGCTCCAAACCCCAATATTGATGGGAAGGCAGAGAGAATTGAGTATTTATTAAAATAGTTTTAACTAATTAGTAATATCATTCTCGCTGTCCCGAGTATTTCATGAGAAATGCTCTGCCAAAATCATCCCTTCATAGTCTAATATATTTTGATAGATTCCCTCTTAAACCTGTCGTCGAATAATGTAATCATATGATATCCGATAATGACGGTCTATCACATATTTAGACCATGACAATTTAACACAAGGATATTTTAATGTTTTTCTCAACCACTTAGTCTATCTTTACACCTTAAATTATTTTAATCAGTTAATTTAGAAATAAACATGAATGATATTTTAAATATTAAATATGAAAAACATATTTTAGAGAATGGACTTGAAGTAGTTCTTTACCAAGACAAAAGTCTTCCCATAGTATCAGTAAACCTGTGGTATAAAGTTGGTTCAGCAAATGAGACCAATGGAAAAACAGGCTTTGCACATCTCTTTGAACACATGATGTTTCAAGGTTCTATGAATGTTCCGAAAGAAAAGCATTTCAAATTTATCGAAGAGGCTGGTGGAAATTTGAACGGCTCCACAAGTTTTGATGGAACAAATTATTATGAAACTGTTCCAGCAAATTCACTTGAGCTTGCACTGTGGCTTGAATCTGACAGAATGGGTTTTCTACTTGAAGCATTAACTCAAGATAAGTTGGACAACCAAAAAGACGTTGTGATGAACGAACGACGTCAAAGATACGACAATCAGCCTTATGGATTATCATGGGAAATTATATTTTCAAATCTTTTTCCAGAAAACCATCCTTATCATTGGCCCACAATTGGCTGGATGAAAGACATTGAAAAATTTGAATTAAATGATGTTCGTAGTTTTTTCAAAACATATTATTCGCCAAACAATGCAAGTCTAGTAATTGGAGGCGATATTGAATACGCTTCTACGTTGGAGCTAGTAAAAAAATATTTTGACGAAATTCCTACAGGAGAACCAATTCCTAAAATTTCAATTCCTAAAGCTGAATTAACTGAGAACAAAAAAATTATTCATCAGGATAATGTTCAACTTTCAAAACTTTATTTAACTTGGGAAACAGCAAAATTATATGACACTGATGATGCAACTCTAGATGTATTATCCGATATTCTAACAGGATCAAAAAATGGGCGACTTTTTAAATCACTTGTTTTCGATAAACAGATTGCTCAAGATATTTCAACTTTCCAATACTCTGCCAACTTAACAGGGATGTTCATAGTAATCGCAACCGCAAAGCCTGGCGTGGACTTAGAAGTATTAAAAACAGAGATACTTCTTGAACTAAAAAAAGTAATGGACGATGGAATTACAGAAAAAGAACTTAAACGTTCTATCAATACTGTGAAATCATCCTTTATTTATACTTTGCAAAATTTAAATTCTATAGTAAACCAAATAAATAACTATAACACTAATTTGGGCGAACCAAATTCATTGAACTATGATTTAGGAAGATTCCAAAAATTAAACTCAAAAGAAATAAAAGATGTAGCCAACAAATATTTATCCAATAATTTTGTTGAGTTACAGATTGTTCCAAAGGAGAATAACAATGAAAACTGAACGCAATAGTCCTCCGCAGACAAATGGAACAATTGAATTCCATCTTCCAAAGTTTAATAATTTTGTTTTAGATAATGGCTTGGAAGTGTTTTTTGTTCAAAAAAACAATCTTCCCCTTGTACAGTTAAATATGCTCGTAAATGCTGGAAGTAAGTTTGACCCAATAAACAAGAGCGGTTTGGCGTATTTGACATCTCTACTTATTGATGAAGGTGCTGGAGAATTTAATTCTCTTCAACTAGATGATGAGTTTGAATCTCTTGGTTCAATTTTCGGCGTATCTACTGATAACGATAATATTCATTTAAGCCTACTAACACTTAAGGAAAACTTGAGCCGTTCTCTAGAACTTTTCTCACTCGTTTATCAATCTCCAAATTTTACTGAACATGATTTTATACGTGAACAAAAAAAATTAGCATCCACAATCATCCAACATCAGGATGACCCATCGTACATTGCGACTTCAAACTTTGATAATATTATTTTTGATGGAACAAATTATAAAAATCCAATTATTGGAAATGTTGGTGACGTAAATTCTATTTCTAATTATGATATAACCGAGTTTTATAAAAAACATTTTACTCCACTAAATACTAAACTAGTTGTTGTTGGAAATATTGAACTTAAGGAATTAAATGTTTTATTAAACAAGCACTTCAATTCTACAAATAGAAATAAAATTGAAGAGCAAAATGATATTATTCCTATTACGCAAAAGCAACAATTTTACTTTATTCACAAAGAAAACGCTGCACAATCTGAGATAAGAATAGGGCACCTATCTGACAAGCGTAATGAAACAGATTACTTTGCAAAAGTAATTGCAAATTCTATTTTGGGTGGACAATTTTCGAGCAGACTGAATCTTAACTTGCGTGAAGATAAGGGTTTTACTTATGGAATTAACTCAGCATTTTCATATTCTAAAAATGCAGGTCATTTTGAAATTGCCACTTCTGTTAATGGCAAAGATACTGGTGAAGCAATTGCAGAAATTAACAAAGAAATTACTGGGTTAAAATCTGAAATTAAAAAAGATGAGATTGAATTTACGAAGTCATATTTAGTAAAGCGTTTTCCAGCAATGTTTGAAACATATTCACAAATTGCTCATCACCTTTCTACAATGCTCAAGTATAAGCTTTCAGAAGATTACTTTGATAACTACATTGAAAAAATCATCGCTTGTTCAATGGATGAAATTGAAAAAATTGCAAAAGAAAAAATTATCTCTGATGAACTTATTTATCTTATTGTTGGCGAAAGGGAAATGGTTTTGCCACAGTTGAAAAAAATCACTGATTTGAAAATTGTGGAATTGGATGTAAACGGGAAAGTTATTAATCAGTAGAAATTATAATTATTCACATCCTGAACACGGATGTGAAAAATTATTCGGAACCTACCGCTACTACTTTATCTCCCATCTTCAATTGTTTTTCAATTGATGGTTGCAACGTTATAAAGTTATCTAAATCAACAAAAAATGTTTTTCCTTTTTTTCCTTTAAGGCTAGTAGTATAAAATTCAAATAGAGAATATAATTGTTCCTTCGAATTTCCTTTTAAAAATGAAAATTTTTGCAATGAGAATAATTCTACTCCTCTACTGCTTAATTCATCTCTTAGCATACTAAATATTTTAGAACTATAAAGTGCAGATGATTCATCAATCAAATATGTTTTATTTTTTCCGAATGAAATTATAATAGAACGAATATTGTTAATAAGTTTTTGTTTACTGTAATTTTCTTTGAGTGAATAGTTTGTTTCCTGTATTTCATCATTGAGCAGAATAGCATATTTCCCATTCATTTTATTAATATTATCTGCCGACAATTTTGAGGGAATTATCAGATATGTGAAATCAAGGAATACTTTCTGAATCTTTTCCCAAGAGAATTCATTATCATCAAAGTTGGTTAACACAAGAAAAGAGTATTGTGC
>JAQICK010000430.1 GCA_027858595.1 Melioribacteraceae bacterium | reverse complement strand
TTAGTTGGCCGGCAAGATTCGGTAGGGCAACATTTAAAAATGTTAAGCAGAATTTCACGAATAATGAATCAAGAAAACGTAAGAGAAAAACTTACTAATGCTCAAACGAGCGAAGAAATATTTCAAATATTTGATGAAGAAGATAGTAAGTATTTAGAACTTTCATAACTACAATAAAAGATAAGTAAAATGCTAAAAGCGATAACTGGCACAAAAGATATTTTGCCAATTGATATTCCAAATTGGAATAATTTAGAAGGAATTGTTCATAATGCTATGAACTCCTTTAATTATAACGAAATTCGCACACCAATATTTGAAGAGACGCGTCTCTTTAGCCGTGGCATTGGTGAATCTACCGATATTGTTGGAAAAGAAATGTACACTTTTTTAGATAGGAGCGAAACAAGTGTGACTCTAAAACCAGAAATGACAGCCTCTGTTGTACGTGCGTTGCTTGAACATTCTCTTGATAAACAGTTTCAATTAAATAAACTTTTTTATATATCTCCTATGTTTCGCCAAGAGAGACCGCAGGCCGGACGCTTTAGACAGTTTCATCAGTTTGGAGCTGAAGCACTTGGTAGCACTAGCCCAGCACTCGATGCAGAAATGATTTTGCTTGCATATAATATTTTAAAAAGTTTAGGGCTAACAAATTTTGTAGTTAAAATTAATTCGCTCGGAATTCCATCATCGCGTGAAAATTATAAAAATTTACTGAAAGAATATTTAGCTGACAAGCTAAACGACTTATCCGAAGAGAGTAAAAAAAGATACGAGACAAACATTCTTCGCCTTTTTGATAGCAAGGATAAGAACGATATAAAAATTATGGAACATGCACCTTTATTGATGGAGCATTTGGATGAAGAATCGCTTGAGCATTTTCAAGAAGTAAAACAAATGTTACTTAGTGCTGGCGTGCCTTTTGAAGTTGATCCTAAATTAGTTCGTGGTTTAGATTACTACACACACACAACTTTTGAACTTGTAAGCGGAAGTGTTGGTTCACAATCTGCCCTTTGTGGTGGTGGCCGTTACGATTTGTTAGTAAAACAGCTTGGCGAACGTGATGTCCCTGGAGTAGGATTTGCTGCTGGCATTGAAAGAATCTTACTAGCAATGGAAAATGAAAAAGTACTTCCAGAAGTAAATCCTAAAATTGATTACTACATTGTTCGTCTTGAAAAAGAATTAAATAAAAATGTTTTTGAAATTGCTACAAAGCTACGTATTGAAAACTCTGTGGAGTTCGATTACACACAGCGTAGTGTTAAAGCACAGATGCGTGAGGCAAACAGACTTGGTGCCGAAAAAGTGCTAATGATTGGTGGCGAAGAATATGAACGAGGAATGGCTGTTTTAAAAATTATGGCAGATGGTTCGCAAGAAGAGATTGAATTAGCGGAGCTAAAATGAGAAAAGTAATTGGAAGAAAGCCAGTATTAGAGGCAATCAATTCTGGCGAAGAGATTGATAGAATTATGATATCCTATGGGCAAAAAGGTGGCGTTATAGATTCGATACTTAATGCTGCGAAGAAAAATAAAATAAAAGTATCTCAACTTTCACCACAGAAGTTTAAAGAGAGTGAAAAGGGCTTAAATGCACAAGGCGTAATGGCTTTTATAAATGATTTAAATATGTGGGAAGTAGATGCACTTGTTAAGCAATCCAAAAAGAGTGAAAATCCATTAATTTTAATTGTTGATGAAATTCAAGACACGCATAATATGGGTGCAATTTTTAGAAGTGCCGAGGCTTGCGGCGTTGATGGAATTATTGTAACTGAACGCAATACCGCACCACTCAACGAAACTGTTGAAAAAACTTCTGCAGGTGCTATATCACATGTTAAAATAGCACAAGTGTCAAACTTGTTTCAAGCAATGGAGCAATTAAAAGAAAATGGATTCTGGATTTATGGATCATCTCTTGGAAAGGATTCGCAAATTTATACTAAGCAAAACTATAAAGGTGCTGTCGCCATTGTTGTTGGAAATGAGGAAAAGGGAATTCGCAAAAGCATTTCAGAACATTGCGATCACTTAATTCAAATTCCAATGCTTGGCAAAACTCAATCGCTTAATGTTTCGGTTGCAACTGGAGTTATACTCTACGAGGTTGTAAGACAGAGAGGCATTATTAAAAAATAAGTTGAAAATGATTATTTAAGTACTTAATTTAGTACTTAAATAATAAACAATGGCTTGAAATAATGATTGCAGTTAATTTTACTGAGTTTAGAACAGATTTAAAACGATTCCTTGATGAGGTTGAGGACAACCAAGAAACTTTAATTATTAAACGAAAAAGTGGAAAAGGAACTGTTATGATTTCAATTGATGAATATAATTCACTAATTGAAACAGCTCACCTAATGAAATCCAAAACCAATTCTGACAGAATAATTGAATCGATTAAGCAGATTAATGATGGCGATAAATTTTCTCAGAATTTGAGTGAGTAATATGAAGGTCGTATTTTCAAAAAATTCGTGGGAAGATTATACTTATTGGTTGAAGAAGGATAAGAAAAATCTCAAAAAAATCAACGAACTCAGAAAGGATATTCAAAAAAATCCATTTACAGGAAAAGGTAAACCTGAACCACTTAAGTTCGAATTAGAAGGATTTTGGTCTAGACGTATTAATAGAGAGCACAGATTAGTATATCGTTTTGAAAATGACGAAATATTGATTTACAGTTGTAGATATCATTACGACAATTGAATTAACCTCCCAAATTTGTTGAATCTCGCTCGGCTTTTCTTTGGTGATATTTCTTGTAATATTCAATTTGTTGATATTCTGACTTGTTGTTAAAAATATATTCTGTGTTGCCACCATTTTTTAATCCAAAAATTAGCCCAGCTACTCCAAAAACCATTCCAATTGGAATGGCTAAAATAATACCAAATCCATCACCTCCAGATACAGAACCAACAGCTAAAATGAAGACGATGAACGACGTGGCTCCAGCTAACAATCCAGATGTAATTTTTTTACCTGTTTGGGCTATTTCAACTCTTTCAATTGTAGTTAATGAAACTGATAATGTGTCTAGAGTAGTTGCATAATACAAAGAATCATTTTTTACGAAAACGTATTTTGTTGCAATTTCTTTTCCATTCAGCAAAATTATTTTAGAATTATGTTTTGAACCCAAATTATTAAACATACTATAATCTCTTTCAGAATAATTAGATTGAGTTGAGTAATTAACAGCGGAGCAACCCACAGAAAAAATTGAAATAATTAAGATTGAAACCAATGACTTAAAGCCGATAATTGTCTCATCAATTGATAAAATATTAATAATAAGATAGCAAAAAGGGCAATAAAATTTAGAGACATTTCAATCTTGACTTTATTATCCAGATTGATTAAGTTTCATCTCGAAATAAAAATTATGAACTGTAAATGAGTGATTTAGCTTATTCAAGTTTCTACAAAACGATTATTGATTAGATTGTCATTTCGAACGAATGTGAGAAATCTTGCGGGACTCAACCAAAGAAATGGTTCTTCCAAAGGAATTCCATTGGAAGAAATGACATCTATTTTGAAGAAACTATAAAAACTGACTAAAACTCTAGGAGAAAGTTAATGGAAGCAACATCTGGAAACAGTGAAAAATCATTAGCAGATGAAAAAGTTTTAATAAATGAACTAACTGATAAAGAATATGAATGGGGATTTGTTACTGATATTGAATCGGACGTTTTTCCAAAAGGATTAAACGAAAATACTGTTCGCAAAATTTCAAAAATCAAAAATGAACCAGAATGGCTTACAGAATATAGGGTTAAAGCATACAATCATTGGCTCACGTTAAAAGAACCAAAATGGCCCAATGTTGTGTATCCTGAAATAGATTTTCAAGATATAAGATACTATTCTGCACCTAAGCAAAAAGAGCAATTGGAAAGTTTGGATGATGTAGATCCTGAATTGTTAAAAACATTTGAAAAACTTGGTATTTCAATTGAAGAACAGAAAAAATTATCAAATGTAGCCGTTGATGTTGTTTTTGATTCTGTTTCAGTAAAGACAACTTTTCAAGATACTTTGAAAGAAAAAGGAATTATTTTTTCACCACTTTCAGAGGCGTTACAAAATCATCCAGATTTAGTAAAAGAATATTTTGGTTCTGTTGTTCCATATACAGATAACTTTTATGCAGCATTAAATGCCGCAGTATTTAGCGAAGGTTCTTTCGTATATATTCCAAAAGGGGTTCGTTGCCCAATGGAACTATCCACTTACTTTAGAATCAATTCAATGGATACTGGTCAGTTTGAGCGAACATTAGTTGTTGCTGAAGAAGGTGCTTATGTAAGTTATCTTGAAGGATGCACTGCTCCAATGCGTGATGAAAATCAGTTGCATGCCGCAGTTGTGGAATTGGTTGCAAAAAAAGATGCAGAAATAAAATATTCAACAGTGCAGAATTGGTATCCAGGTGATAAAGAAGGAAAGGGTGGAATTTACAACTTTGTAACCAAGCGTGGAATATGTGAAGGCGATAATTCTAAAATCTCTTGGTCGCAAGTTGAAACTGGTTCAGCAATAACTTGGAAATACCCAAGCACAATATTAAAGGGTGATAATTCTGTTGGAGAATTTTATTCCGTTGCTGTAACAAATAATTATCAGCAAGCTGATACTGGCACAAAGATGATACATCTTGGAAAAAACACTAAAAGCACAATAGTCTCTAAGGGAATATCTGCTGGACGTAGTAATAACTCGTATCGAGGATTAGTGAAAATTGGAAAAAATGCTGATGGTGCAAGAAATTTTTCTCAATGCGATTCGATGTTAATGAGTGATAAATGTGGTGCACACACTTTCCCATATTTGGAAATAGATAATAAAAATTCTACGGTTGAACATGAGGCAACAACTTCTAAAGTTAGCGAAGACCAAATATTCTATTTGAATCAAAGAGGAATATCAACCGAAGATGCTGTGAATATGATTGTAAATGGATTTTGTAAAGAAGTATTTAACAAGCTACCCATGGAGTTTGCAGTTGAAGCAACTAAACTTTTGGCTTTGAGCCTTGAAGGAAGCGTTGGATAAATTTAAAATGTAATGTCATTCCCGAATGGTTTTATCAGGAATCTCAAAACAAAACTTTAGAAATATTAGGAACGAAAATGATAACAATTAAAAATTTAAAAGCAAAAATAGACAATAAAGAAATTTTACGAGGGTTAGATCTTCAGGTAAATGCTGGTGAAGTACACGCCATTATGGGACCAAATGGTTCTGGCAAATCTACTTTAGCAAATGTATTAACCGGACACGATAGTTATGAAGTTTCAGGTGGGGAAGTAATTTTTAACGAAAAGAACTTACTTAATCTTGCTCCAGAGGACCGAGCAAGAGAAGGTTTGTTCCTTGGTTTCCAATATCCTGTTGAAATACCTGGAGTAAGCAATGCAACATTTTTACAAACAGCGATAAACGAAATTCGTAAATACAAGAATGAAGAAGAGATAACTCCAAAAGAGTTTTTAGCTAAAATGCGAGAGAAAGCAAAAGTTGTAGGAATGGATAGCTCATTAATTAGCAGAGCTGTAAATACTGGTTTTTCAGGCGGTGAAAAAAAGAAAAACGAAATATTCCAACTTCTTATGTTAGACCCTAAACTTGCAATATTGGATGAAACCGACTCTGGGCTTGACATTGATGCACTTCGCATTGTTTCGCAAGGAGTTAACGAATACAAAAACGAAAACAATGCTGTAATACTTGTTACGCATTATCAACGTTTGCTCGACTATATTGTGCCTGATTTTATTCACGTTTTGTATAACGGGAAAATTGTTAAATCTGGTGGAAAAGAATTGGCTCTAGAGTTAGAAGAAAAGGGATATGATTGGATTACGAAAGGTGAAAATTAATGAGCGTTGAAGTGAAAAAAGTTACTCCAATAGAACACTTTGTTCAGAGTGCTGAAAAAAATATTACAAGAAGCAAAAATAATTATCTTAAAGAATTACAGAAACAAGCAAAGATTGATTTAGAGAATTCTGTATTTCCTACTGTCAAAAATGAGGAATGGAAATATACTAACTTGAAGAAGTTTTTAGGAAATGAGTTTTTACCTGCTTCCGAACTTGATAAAGTAGAGTTATCTAAAACAGAAATCGAAAAACTTAAGTTCAATTCATTTGATAGTCATCTATTAGTTTTTGTAAATGGAATGTTTGAAAAAGAGTTGTCGGATTATGCAGAACTGCAAAATAAGATAATTATTACTTCAATATCAGAAGCTATTGAAAGCAAAAATGAATTAGCCGTAAAATATTTATCAAACGTATCTACTAACAATTCTTCTTTCGATTATCTGAATCTTTCAAATTTTGTAGATGGATTATTTGTTCACATACCAGATAATGTGGTTGCTGAAAAGCCGATTCAAATATTAAATATTAGTGGTAACGTAGGTGCAATATCGTTTAGCTCTTCAAGAAACTTAATTGTTGCTGGTAAAAACAGTCAATCAACTTTTGTACAGAAACATATTGGCTTAAGTGGGGAACTCTATTTTAATAATGTTTCAACTGAGATGTATATTGAGAAAAATGGAATCCTAAATTTCTATAAAGTTGAAGTTGAAAATGATAATTCATTTCACGTTGAGAAAACTGATGTAATGCAAATGAGAGATAGTCAGTTTAATCATTTCAATTTTACATTTAGTGGTAAGCTAATTCGCAATGATATTAATGTAAATTTATCGGATGAAAATATTGAATCGACTTTAAACGGATTATACATTGCAAACAAAAGCCAGCACATAGACAATTCAACTTTTATTGATCATGCAAAACCGCATAGCACAAGCAACCAATTATACAAAGGCATTTTGGATGATAAATCCCACGGAGTATTTAGTGGGAAAATAGTTGTTGCCAAAGATGCACAATTAACAAATGCATACCAGAACAGCAATTCAATTATTTTATCGGATGATGCAAGAGTTGATACTAAACCACAACTTGAAATTTATGCAGATGATGTAAAATGTACACATGGAGCAACTGTTGGCCAACTTGATAAATCAGCTTTGTTTTATATCCTGTCTCGAGGAATTCCAAAAGATAAGGCAATGTCAATGTTAATAACTGCGTTTGCTGAAAGCGTAGTTGCTGAATTAAAGATTGATGAACTTAAAGATGAAATTAACCATTTAATATTTGAACATCTAAATAGAGATAAAGTTTTATGATAAGTGTTTCTGAAGCAAATGATGTTTTTGTCAAAGATTCAAAATTTAGAAAATTTGATGTAAACGAAATTAGAAAGGATTTTCCAATTCTTGCGAGGGAAGTAAACGGCAAACCATTAGTTTATTTTGATAATGCCGCTACTACTCAAAAGCCTAATATTGTTATTGACAGTATGACTCACTACTATCGATATGAAAACGCCAATATCCATAGGGGTTTGCATTTTTTAAGTGAAGTAGCAACTGAGCAATATGAAAATGCACGAATAAAAGTAAAAGAGTTTGTTAATGCAATGTCGGTTTCCGAAATAATTTTAACAAAAGGAACTACCGATGGAATAAATCTACTTGCCAATACCATGTGCCGTGCAGATATGTTGAATGAAGGTGATGAAATTATTATTTCACACATGGAACATCATGCTAATATTGTTCCTTGGCAATTACTTTGTGATAGAAAAAAAACTGTGTTAAAAGTTATTCCAATTAATGATGATGGTGAAATAATTATTGAAGAATACAAAAAACTTATTTCGCCTAAAACAAAACTTGTTTCAATTGTGCATACTTCGAATACTTTAGGAACAATCAATCCAGTAAAAGAAGTTATAGATATTGCTCATGAAAATAATATTCCAGTAATAATTGATGCAGCACAAGCTGTAGCTCATCAAAGAGTTGATGTTCAAGAGTTGGACTGTGATTTTTTAGTTTTTTCTGGTCATAAATTATTCGGACCTACAGGAATAGGCGTGCTCTACGGAAAGACAGAATTTTTGAATAAACTTCCTCCATATCAAGGTGGTGGAGATATGATACGCACGGTTACTTTTGAAGAAACAACTTACGAAGATATTCCAAATAAGTTTGAAGCCGGAACTCCTAATATAGTTGGTGGAATTGGGCTTGGTGTGGCTATCAAATATTTGAACATGTTTAACTTCTCGGACATTCAAAATTATGAGAATAAACTTCTGGAATATGCAACTGAAAGAATGCTCGAAATTAACTTAGTAAGATTAATTGGAACTGCTAGAAATAAGGCTTCTGTGATTTCATTTACTGTTGATGGAATTCATCCATACGATCTTGGAACAATTATAGATACTGATGGTGTAGCTTTACGGACTGGACATCATTGCACACAACCATTAATGAAACGATTTAACGTTCCAGCAACAGCACGTGCGTCATTCGCATTTTATAACACAATTGATGAAATAGATGTTTTTATTAAAGCACTTAATAAAGTAATTAAAATGTTTAGTTGAGTGAATTTTAATTGAACACACCCCTAAATCCCCTATTGAGAGGAGAAGATGCGAAGCATCAGGGGTGTGTGAAATGGAAAAGTAATCAAGAATATTTTAACTAGAGATATTAAATAAATAAAATTGAAGTGGAAAAATGAGAGACCAAAAGTTTTTTGAACAAGAAGCGATTGAATTACTAAAAACAATTTTCGACCCAGAAATCCCAGTTAATATTTATGAACTCGGATTGATTTACAAAGTTGAAATTACAGAAAGTTTTAATGCTATTATTGAAATGACATTAACGACACCCGCATGCCCAGTAGCTGAGAGCTTGCCAGCGGAAGTGAAAGATAGAATTAAAAGCATTGATGGAATTAATGAAGTCTTTGTAGAACTTGTTTGGGAGCCTCAATGGAATATGGACATGATGAGTGAGGAAGCAAAACTTCAACTCGGAATGTTGTGACAGCATCCGGCATTTCGAATGGATGTAAGAAATCTTTTTGAATTCACAAGATTTCTCAGTCGACCGATGAAACTGGTCTTCTTCGAAATGACATGAGCTAATTTATATTAGAAAACACATTAATATTTAAAAATTTAGAATAATTCTAAAAACATAAAGTCTATAGAAAGGAAACAAAGATGTATCAAATAAATTTAAAACCACCAGTTTATGATCCAATAGCAATTCAACCAATGAGAGATGAACTTACTTTTGTTGGATTTGAGGAATTGTTAACTCCAGATGTTGCGGAGAAAAATCTTTCTTCAAAAGATGATGAAACTAAATTGGTATTTATCAATTCAGTTTGTGGATGCTCTGCAGGCAGTGCTCGTCCAGGTGTTACACTAGCTTTGCAACATAATAAAATACCACACAAATTATATACTTCGTTTGCCGGAAATGATAGAGACGCAGTTGATTTAATTCGTGAAAATTATCTAATTCAGTATGCACCATCTTCACCAGCAATTGCTATTCTTAAAAATGGTGAAACTATTTACCATATGGGGAGACCAGATATTATAGGAAAATCTCCAGAGGAAATTGCTGAACTTTTAACAAATGTTTTTGATTCTATTGATGGCATAGAAGGTCCTTCAATGAGAGACGAAAATTATGAAAATATGGTTCATGCAAGAACGTGTGGTTCTAAAATCCCATTAAATAATAATTAATTATTACAATGAAGTTTAACACTCAAGAAGAATATGGTTTAAGATGTTTGTTACGCATTGCTCAGTTTTACGAAATGGAGAAGACGTTAACAATTCCTGAAATTAGCAGGGGTGAAGGAATTAGTGAGCATGTTACTGCAAAAATCCTCCGAGCTTTACGGCTTGGGGGATTTATTGAAAGTGCTCGTGGACATCTGGGTGGCTATACTTTGGCACGCCCTCCAAAAGATATTTTAATTGGAAGTGTTCTTAAAGAGCTTGGCGGAAAACTTTACGATGAGTCTTTCTGTACATCCCATTCAAAAGGAGACTTACTCTGCACAATTACATCCGATTGCACAGTCCGTTCACTTTGGGTTTTAATACAAAATTCGGTAGATACAGTCTTGGATGGAATGAATCTTAGTGATATGATGAAAAAGAATATTATACTTTCAGCTTAATTTTTTTTTAGAATTATGTCTAATGTGAGCGGAGATTTATACCCTCTCATTTTCGGTTCGCTAATATTTTATTGTACTAATTCGTAATCGTAAATTTCTGTATCGGCATTAAATTTAGTTCCAGGCATATTGTCATATGACATTCCATTAACGCCAAAAACAATTGTTTCAGCATCATAACCAAGTACTCTCAAATAAGTTGCTATGGGCGCTGAGGTATGGCCAGTGTAGCAGTATACAACTATTTTTTTGTCTGTTGGAAGTGTAGTCAAATCAGTTTCCAATAATAAAGATGTTTTAGGAGTATATTGCATTGCACCTTTAATATGCCCCCAATTGTAATCTGTTTCTGACCAATAATTAATAATATAATAATTATCTAAATTTGAATATACTTCATCACTTTTAATCTTTACATCACCTAGTGGATCAGCTGTCGCTAGCATTTCTTCAATTCTTATTCTAAGAATTTCTTCCCCATTTGACTTTGAAGTATTTATAAGTGGTAAATCACTTGCAATGGCCTTTGGATAATTTGTTGTTTCAAATTGGGAAGATCTAGAATTATTTATGCTCGATGTCCAATAACTTGAAGTTGTATTATTCCAGCTGCACATGCCCCACATAAGATCCTTAACATTTGAATATCCTAGAAGTCTTAATAACGTTGTTGCATATCCCGCACCTTGTCCAGAATAGCATGTGATAACAACAAGTTCTTTTGATGATAAATTATTTGCTTCGTAATGGCTTACAATATCTTTTATCTTAACATTCACAGCATCTTTTATGTGCCCAATATTAAAATCATCTTCACTCCTAATATCAATAACATATTGCTCTTTTCCAGTAGTAATATTAGTCTTTACATCGAATGCATTAATTAATGCGGGGGCACTAGTATTAAGAAATCCACCATCGGAACCTTCCAAAAATTTAACTAATAATTCAGATTCATTCACAGTTTCAGGAGATTCATTTGTGT
>JAQICK010000063.1 GCA_027858595.1 Melioribacteraceae bacterium | reverse complement strand
TTTTTAATTCTAGGAGTTTACCTTGGCATTATTGGGATAACACTGGGAACATTCTTTGCGTTTCTACTTAGTGAACTACAACTAATATTTAGAATAATTGAACTTCCCGAATCTGTCTATTTTCTAAACGCTGCTCCAATAGAAATAAATTTTATAAACTATTTGGTAGTTTCTTTACTAGCTCTATTGTTAACAATTCTGTCGTCCATAATTCCTAGTATAGTTGCCTCAAAAATAGAACCAATAAAAGCAATTAGGTTTAATTAAATGTTTGAACTATTTATTGCAAAAAACTATTTGCGAACCAAAGATAAACTGAGTTTTATTTCAATTATTTCAGTTTTGTCTACTCTTGGAGTTACAATTGGAGTTGCTACTTTAATAATAGTAATCTCCGTTTTCAATGGTTTCGGAGATTTAGCAAAACAGATGTTGATTGAATCTCAACCACATATGCGAATTATTAGTAAGTCAGATAAATCTCAAGAAAACATCCCTAAAGTAGAAGATATCCTAAAAAAAAATAAATCTGTTGCTACTTACTCCCCATATTTACAGGGGAAAATAGTAGCTACAAATAATAATAGCTTTCAAATACTTGATATAAAAGGATTAGAAAGTAACGAGACAGAGAATTTATCTGGTTTACAGAATAAATTATTATGGGGTGAAATAGATTTCAAGAATAATTCAAATATTCCAAGTGCTATAATAAGTTTAACAAATAAAATAAAACTTTCTGCAAGTATTGGAGATACACTTACTGCAACTTCATTTAAAAGCATTGAAAGTATGATAACCAATTTTTTAGTTATTCCAAAAACTCAGCGTTTTATTATTAGTGGAATTTATAAATCGAATAGCAAAGATAGTCATGGGTTTGTTCTCTATTCCAATTTAGAATCTGCAAAAAGATTACTTGGCACAAGAGATATTTCGGGCTTTGAAGTTAAACTAAAAGATTACAAAATTGCCAATGACGTAAAGGAAGAAATAGAATCTCAAGTTGACACAAATCTATTTACCATAGAAACTTGGTACGATATGAATAAAGAGTTCTACAATGTTTTGGAACTTGAAAAATGGGGGGCCTTTATTCTATTATTGCTAATAATTTCAGTAGCTACATTTAACATTCTGGGGTCGTTAACAATGTCAGTAAATGAAAAGCGGAGAGATATCGGAATTTTAAGATCGATGGGTGCATCCAAAAATTCTATATTAAAAATATTTATGTTCGAAGGAATTTTAATTGGAATTATAGGAACAATATCTGGATTTATATTGGGCGTTCTTGTTTGTTATTTACAGATAGAATATAAATTATATGCCCTTGATTTAAGAATTTACACCATTGACGCAATGCCTGTTAAATTACAATTAAGCGACTTAATAATTATTCCCATATCATCAATGGTTCTTTCGTTTTTAGCATCGTTATACCCAGCTAAACGAGCAGTTAAGTTAAATGTTATTGATACAATTAAGTATGAATAAATATTAGATTAAAGATTTTAGATAAGAGATAAATAATGAACACAATTTTAGAATGTACAAATATTCACAAATCATTTCAGAAAAAGGATGATGAGAAACTTGAAATATTAAAAGGTATTTCCCTTTCAATTGAAGAAGGTAAAATTAGCGTGATTGTGGGTAAATCTGGTGCTGGGAAAAGTACTTTACTTCATATTCTTGCAGGTTTAGATAAGCCCGATTCCGGCATTGTAAAATTTAATGATACCAACATTCACAAACTAAACGATAATGAGGTTTCAAAATTTAGAAATCAAAATTTAGGATTCATTTTTCAATTCCATCATCTACTGCCCGAGTTTAGTGCACTCGAGAATATTTCCATTCCACAAATGATTGCTGGAATTGACAAAAAGATTGCAGACAAAAGAAGTATGGAACTTTTAGAAGTTGTTGAACTTGAAAACCGTAGCGAACATAAACCCTCGGAGCTTTCTGGAGGAGAGCAACAACGTGTAGCAATAGCAAGGGCTTTAGCTAATAATCCTAAAATAATTTTTGCAGATGAACCAACAGGAAATCTTGACACAGCAAATAGTGCAATCATTCACGAATTAATTAAAAAACTACGAGATGAATTTAACCTCACATTCTTAATTGTTACTCACAACAAAGATTTGATGAATATTGGTAATAGAATTATTGAAATGAAAGATGGTTTGATTTCTGAGTAACTGATAGAATTAATTGTCATTTAGAACGGATGTGAGAAATCTTTTATATACAAAAGATTTCTCACTAAAAGAATTTCTTCCAACGGAATTCCCTTGGAAGAAATGACAGAATTTTTAAGACTCTATGTTTTTTTA
>JAQICK010000290.1 GCA_027858595.1 Melioribacteraceae bacterium | reverse complement strand
TCGTAAGAGGCTTCCTGGTGTAACTGTTCTGCTACTTCAAATACTTCTGAAGTTACATTGCCCTTAAAAACTATGCATTGTAAATATCCCGTTCCATCACGCAAGATTAAAAACTTAACATTTCCACTTTCTCATTTGTTTAAAACCCAACCTATAAGTGTAACTTCTTTGCCGGCATGTTCCGATAAATCTTTGATGTAAATTTCTGGTTTCATAATTGTGTCTTGATAGTTTTAAAATATGTAAAGAATAAATATAAATAGGGGTTTTAGAAAAACAAAACTTTAGGGATACTTTTAAATATTTACACTAATTTTAATATTTATAATCTGTTGCTTATACGCTAAATAATCAATAATTTAAAAATCGATTCACACTTACTAAAATGGAGTTATGGGATGAAGCGTTTTCTGCTTATGATATTATTTACGTCCTCACCAATTTTTTCCACAAATTTTGATTATGTATATCATCAATTCTCTGGGTTCGAAGATTAAAAGAATAACGTTCATTTACTGTACTCAAAACAATTATCCGGCGTGGCTAATGATTTATATTATTTAGATGTTACAACTAATGAAGAGACCCTCATTCAGAGTGGAATTTGGGAAGGTCCTGGAAATACAGCATATTTCAAAGGGACAACGACTTCAAGAATTTTAGATTTTAATACAACAACCAATAAATTATCATATATATTTATTTATAAGAATCTTGAAGACTCTCTTGTAGAACTCCGTACACAAATTGAAGATTCGACTTTTGCTCACTTCTCTGATAGCTTATCATTCATTAAAATATTTTTGGTCAATGATAAAAACACAATTTTCGTATCATATCAAAATTGGAACACTGATTCTTATGGTTTATTAAAAAGTGTTGATATGGGACGTAGTTGGGAAATTCAAGAATATCCTAATATCAGTATATTTCCAATTGCGATTTCTCCATACGACTCTAATTCAATTTTTGGTGTAAATTCTGCAAAGAACTTAGTAAAATCTGAAAATGGAGGAAGTTCATTTAGTATAGTTGAAGAAGAAAATTCATGGCAATCTTATTCAAGTATAAAATTTGATGCTGATGAAGCATCCGTTTATGCACTAAATACTAAATCTCTTTTAGTTTCCAAAAATAAGGGTGATAGTTGGTCGTGGCAAACTAAATATGAATTACCTGTGCTCACTTGGGGAAATATGCTCCTGTACTTAGAAGTAGATAAAGCTAATTCTGGAACGGTTTATTTTGCAGGTAACGATAATAACATTTGGAAATCTAGCGATTTTGGTGAGAATTATTTTTTATTTTCGCAAACCAAAAAAGCAAAATTTTACGGTGAAATTTATTTTGCTTCAAGTAGTAATAAATTATTTGTAGCAAATAAGAATATTATAAGTGTAATATCAGAAAGTAGCAATATTTTGCTTAGAGCAATTAAGCAAGATAATAGTATTGCACTCTATCCATTAGCAGTTGGAAACAAATGGGTTTTAAAAGGATCAAAACATTGGGATGGAGTTTATTCAGAATCTATATTAGCAACAATAGAAATAGTAAAAGATACTCTATTGCCAAACAACAAAATATATTTTCAAATTGAAAGAAATGGTTCAATGCAATTTGAAAGTGGATTTGAGCGTGTGGATTCTTTAGGTTTTGTTTATTGTTATGACACCACATATACTTATGGTGAGTATATTGTAGAAGACCTAACATTGTTCTCTAGAGCAATTGATACACTTAATGTTGGGACTACTGAAATACAGAAGTTTTGTAATTTAATTAGCGAACAAGAATATTTCTCTGAGATGTTTTCAACTAAAACATTTGAAGCTTCTTATTTCCATGACTCGTTCACTTATAATTTTTCCACAAATATTGGATTGACTAGCATCTATGATAATTGGGATTTTGGCTACAGTGATTTGGAGTTAAAAGGAGCAATAATTAATGGAATTCTATACGGTGATACTACTGTTGTAGGCGTTAAAGAAAATAAGTTAAGCCTTTCTTATAACCTTGAGCAGAATTACCCAAATCCTTTTAATCCCACAACCAAAATTAGTTATTCTATTTTATCAGATGGTTTCGTAACTATAAAATTATATGACATTATTGGGAATGAGGTTTACACTTTGGTTAATGAGAGGATGCGTAGTGGCAAACATGAAATTAATTTTGATGGCAAAAATTTAACAAGCGGAGTTTATTTTTATAGAATTATTGCAAATGATTTTTCCGACACAAAAAAAATGTTGCTACTTAAATAGTTAATCCTTAAAAAGCAGCAATAGTTTGTCTGTTGATTTTTTGATTTGTTATACACTCAAAAAAGTCTAATATTTTAGAATATATAAAAAGAGATATTTTTTTAGATTCTATATTC
>JAQICK010000013.1 GCA_027858595.1 Melioribacteraceae bacterium | reverse complement strand
TTAATAAATATTCAAATAAAAATCTTGAAAACACTTTAAGACTACTACTCAAAAAAAATGATCAAAATGTTTCGCCTGATCTAGGCGATAGTAATAAAAGATTAATTATTCCAACTTTTTATGCCGCAAATTCAACACCTCGTTTGTTTAAGACACCCCATGACAAAAGGTATAGGAGTGATTGGAAGCTACCGATGTGGGTTGTTGCAATGGCTACATCTGCTGCGCCAACATATTTCCCTAGTTTTTCACATAATGGCAATACATACCTAGATGGTGGTCTTTGGGCAAATAATCCTTCACTAATTGGAGTAGTTGAGGCAATGGAAATGGGTGCAAATATAAAAAATATTCGTGTCCTAAATATCTCAACTACTTCATCCAATACAGATTGTTTGAAATTCAAATTACCCTTGTTGCCATTAAAAATATCATTTAGTAATCTTGGGAAAATCCCATGGGCTTCGAAAATACTAACACTTATGATGCAAGCTAATAGTCATTCGACTACCAATATGTATCTCCGTCAGATGCTTTCATCAGGCAATTTAGCTTGTATTGATGAACAACTTAATGCTGGACATGCAGAATTAGATGATATTAATTATGAAGAATTTTATACAAGAGGTAAGAGTGTGGCAGAGCAAGCAAAAAATGGAATAAATCACTTTTTTAAACACTTGGCAACTAAATATACACCCAACATAGAGGCAATGACCGATGAATATTCCAAATAGAGATGCCATTCTCGAAGATTTAATTAAAAGTTTAGATATATCACCAGCTGATTTCGAGCTTGCAAAGAATAGATACCAAGCTGTAGCAAAGTGGTTAGAAGGTGGAGTCTTTTTATCTGGTAAAAATAAAGAAATTTATCTGCAAGGTTCTTTCAAATTAGGAACTGTTATCAAACCCTATCGAAATGGAAAAGATGATGACTATGATATTGATCAGGTTTGTGAAATATCGGGAAGGGAAACTACCGCCTACAATTTGAAACACGACATTGGTAATCGATTAAAACTAAACACAGACTATAAAAGAATGCTTGATGAAGAAGGACGAAGGTGTTGGACATTAGAATATGCTTCGTCAGATAAATCTCCTGGATTTCATTTAGATATTCTACCAGCAAGACCACAAAATAATTCATCGCAAAAAATACAAATTACAGATAAAATAGAAACATCTTACAAATGGGATTCAAGCAATCCTCAAGGCTATTATCATTGGTTTAAGAAAATAAATTCTATTAGTGAAGAACTATTTGACTCACAAAGGTCTTCCATTTTTGAAATGAATAAAACGCTTTATTCAACCGTTGAAAAAGTGCCAAAACAACTGGTTAGAACACAACTACAACGTTCAATACAATTAATGAAACGGCATCGTGATGTATACTTTAATAACCGTAAGGATAGTCCGGTATCGATAATCATAACTACGTTAACTGCATACCAATTCAATGGTAAAAATATTGTGCACACAATAATAGATTTTACAAATTATGTTATTCAAAGACATGCAATTGTTACTCAAGGTCAATCTTTACAAGCTGACGAAATTCTTGACTGTATAAATGGGAAGTGGACTATAAAAAATCCAGCTGACAGAAATGAAAATTTTGCTGATAAATGGGAGCAGAAACCAGAACTTGCGACAGCATTTTTTACGTGGATTTATCAACTGAAGAGAGATTTAAATGCTTTTTTGGAATCCTCAAATATACGTGATTTATATCTGAGTGCAATTGAAAATCAAGTAAGTATAAAATCGTATGGAGAATTACTTCTTGATAATTTTGCTAAAGGACCAATTGGTAGCTCAGATTCATTTTTAAGTCTTATTCATTTGGGTATTGAAGGGAAAGTGCCTTGGGATAAAATTAAGGAAGTGGCAAAGAGAAATATTGATTATGAAACTATAGAAGTATCCATAGACATTGCGTGGATAAATTTTTATCAGATTCTAATTCATTCTGGCTCTGAACTAACTACTAACTTCAAAAATCATATTAAAACAATCCTTATTAAGCATAGCGAAGATCCCGCTTTTATATTCTGTTGCAATCTTTTACTTCGAACAGCAGACCGTAAAATGCTACAAAATTGTTTAAGGGATAGAGGTGAGTCAGTATTAAATTGGCCAATAGTTAAATTACAATTTGAATGAAATCACAAATACAAAACATATTCATAATATCTACATAATATTATAAACAAATGTAAGTTTTGAAAATAATAAATTAAAAAATAAATGAGTTGCATTTGCGTTTGAAGAGTTGTTTTACATCAGACCCCTTTGCCGAACAGCTTTTTACTTCTAATTATGGAGATAAATGAAAAAGCGAAAAAAGAAAGAATGGAAAACAGATTTTACTGATAACTCAAAGGAAGAATTATTCGATTCACTGTCACATGGACCAATCATAGATGAAAATGGTAAACGGTCTCCAATTATAAAGCAAGTTGATAGATTCAATGGATATAAAATTGAAATTTTCTCCAATGAACATCCACCACCCCATTTTAGAGTTAAATTTAGTGGAGAAACGGCAGATTATAGAATTAAGGACTGTGAGCAAATAAGTAGTGGTCTTGACCATCATAGTAAAAATGTCAAAGAATGGCATAAGAAAAACAAAAACAAGCTGATAGAATGTTGGGATTCGACCAGACCAACAGATTGTCCAGTTGGGAAATACAAAGAGTGATAGAGAAGTTATTTAAGTTTTTTTTTAATTTAAATAAACAAATGTGTTGACCATACGTTCGCAAAGTTGTTTTACGGCGGACGGTCTTTTTGCAACACAGTCAGAACGCTCAATAAATTATGAAAATAATCCAAAACATATTAGATGGTATAATTCACGATAGTATAGAGAATTATAGTGACCTTTCCGAAAAAGAGCTTGAAGAAAAGCTAGATGGATTATTTGAATCAATTCCAGATTTAATCGATCAAATATCCTTAGTTGTCAAAAAAACATTAGATGTGAACTCTTCTAGAATGTTAAAAGAACATCGTCATCTACGAATAAATTTTGAAAAGAGTCATCATCAACTTTGGGAAAATGGTTTGAATCTTCTTGAAACATTTATTGTAATATCATATGAAGCTGGAGAAGATTTTAATAACTCGTTTCGAGAGGAAGCTGCTAAAAACAACGATTTTATTTTTGATACGCTGACTAGGTTGCATGCACGTTCAATACAGGTTGCCTATGAAGTGTTATCACTATTGAGAAGCGGTTTTGCTGACGGTGCTCATGCACGGTGGCGAACAATACACGAGATTAGTGCTATTGGTTTGTTTATCAAAAAATATGGCCAAGATGTTGCAGAAAGGTATCTTCTTCATGAGATCATAGAATCACATAAAGCGATGAATCAATATCAAAAATATTGTTCTAGGCTTGGACAAAGGCCACTTGCAGTTGATGAACTTAACTCCATGAAGTCAGCAAGAGATGATCTAATTAATAAATATGGCAAGGATTATTGTGGGCAATACGGTTGGGCAAATAACGTAGTAGGGAAGATTTCTAGATTCTCAGATATTGAAGAAGAAAGTGGACTTGAGCATTTAAGACCATATTATAAGATGGCTAGTCACAATGTTCATGCAAATCCCAAAGGTATACAATTTAAATTAGGTCTAACAGATGAGATTGAAGATATTTTACTTTCAGGTCCCAGTAATTATGGTCTAGCTGATCCAGCCCATGGCACAGCTTTATCTTTGTCACAAATTTCTTCGGCACTATTATCGCATAAACCTAATATGGATAATCTTGTTACAATCAAAATATTATTTAAATATGAAGAAGAAATAGGGAATGCATTTTTGCAAATAAATAATTTAATGAAAAATAATTTAAGTGTTGATTGATGACCAAAGCATCAAAGCGACCTCAGATACGCACGGCGTGTTTAATTGTGGGTGAAATGGTGAAGTATGGAAGTTTACAAATTTAGAGATTGGGATGATGTTAATCATAAGAAACTATTGAAAGAGAACCTCGTTAGATTTTCATCTCCCAAAAGTTTTAATGATCCGTTTGATTCGACAATCCCATTTTGATATGATTTAACAGATGAAAGAACATTGACAGAGGCATTTTATCGCGTAATAAAAAATGATGAACCAGGTCTATCACGTCAACAAATCAGAGCTAAATCTCGAAAAGAAGCAAAAAAATTTAATAGA
>JAQICK010000087.1 GCA_027858595.1 Melioribacteraceae bacterium | reverse complement strand
AACAATACAAGTTGTGCTCTGTTTTTGCCAGTAATATACTTCATCTTATCCCATTTATTGACTATGCTAAGATAAGCATTTATAGGAAATTATGGATGGTTTTTAGACACTCTGACGGTGTGCAAGATGATGTTACAAGTTATGAACGAATTTTTTCTTCTGAAGATGATTCCTCTTTCCCAGATTGGACTTGGACTTACGGAACAAAAGTAACAGCTATTGCAATTGACCACACAACTCCATCCGAAAGAATATTTGTTGGGCTTTTTGATGATGAAGATTGGGACGAAACAACAGATCATAATGGTGCAATATTTATGGGCGAAAACGTAAGTGGCACTTGGACTTGGACTCAAATTACAAGCTCTGTATTTCCAGATGGTGTTGATGTTTTTGATATAGTTGCAGTATCAGAAAATGGAAATACTGTTTTGTATGTTGGTGTAATGAGAAACACAGCTTTTTCAACTACTACTAATGGAATATACAGAATAGAGGAGACTTCGCCTGGCGTTTGGAGTTCAGCACAAGATTTATATTCTTCTGCAACTTTTCCTCTTGCTGCTTCTATCTTGGATATTGCAAAATCAGCAACTGATACTTTACATATTTGTGGAACTGATGCAAGTATTTCAAACCCTGTAATTTACAAGAAAGCTATAGGCGATACGTATTGGCAAGTAATTCCAAGCTATGGTTTTGCTGGAGATGAGCTAGTTGCTAAGTCCATAACTTTTGATAATGTATCAACTACTTATATTGCAGTGGATAATAAAATATTCGAAAATTCTACAAGTGCAACTAGCTGGACAAAGTTTTACGAATATCCTCTCGGTACGGAAATTAACTTCATCTATTATGACGATTTATTAGTGGGAACTGGTACTGGATTATATATGCATCCAGAAGTACCAAATGCAGTTCACGACGAATCTAAAATGCCAGATAATTTTGAGTTGTATCAGAATTACCCAAATCCATTTAATCCTAGTACAGTAATCAAATATGAAATTAGAGACTCTAGATTTGTGAGTCTAAAAGTATTTAATACTCTCGGTCAAGAAGTAGCAACATTGGTAAACCAAAAACAAAATGCAGGTAGTTATATAATAAATTTTGATGCATCTGAACTAACTAGCGGGGTTTATTTATATCAAATACTGGCTGGAGATTTTGCAAAAACTAAAAAGATGATTTTAATGTACTAGAGTTATATAAAGTCTAAGATTAAACAAATAGAAATATTATGCTTATTCTCTCTCAAGTTTAAAATTTAGAAATAAGCAAATATTGAAAATTCTCAATTGTTTAATACAAGTTTTACTTGATAATAGCTAAACAACATATAGATTAATAATTGAGACTAAACTATGAGTAAGATTCATAAACTAAAAAGAATTTATATAATAATATTTTTGATTTTTTTTATTTTTCAATTAGCTTTGAATGCACAAATAAATACGCATACAATAAATATTACTGCTAATACTAGCACTGATACTACACTGAAGCGGCTTTCAGGAATCATATCTGGCCCTATTCAGCCTTATGAATCTTTAGCACCTGACCTAACAGAACGCTTTCAAGAAATTGGAGTATTTAGTGTTCGCAATAACGATTATCACAACGATATGCTTGGTATAGAGCGTATTTTTGAATGTCCAGATACATCAGTATATCCTTCGTGGAACGGTGATCCTTATGATACTTCCAATTATCATTGGGAAGGTTCCGATTCACTTTTTCAAAGTATTATCGACGGAGGGTTTGAACCATTTTTAAGATTAGGCGGAGAGTATAGAAATATTGCAAAGCCACACGATTTTATTGGGCCACAAAATCCTCTGCAAGAAAACAATTGGATAATTGCAGCAATACACGAAATGGAAAGGTACAGCAATTGGAAAGGCGATAAGGGTATAATTGAATATTTAGATATCTGGACAGAATTTCCTGGAGACCATTTCTGGACTCGCACCAATGCTTCGTTTTATAGTTTTTGGGCTCGTGCATTCGATTCACTAAAAACAAATTTTCCTCAATACAAAATTGGAGGACCTGGTTTTTTAAGCGATAATATGGTTGATGAGAAAAGTGGACTTCCAGTAGAAGATTTTTTAGTAAAACTGTATAGTCTAGGATTAAAACCTGATTGGCTAGGGTGGCACCTATGGAATAACAATCCAGAAGCGTTTTATAATGTAGCTCAATCTTATCATAATCTACTCTCTGGAACTGGAAGCTTTTCACATGTTCCTTGGGCAGGTTCTGATTACATTTCAAATGTAGAGGTAATTTGCGACGCATACGGAATGTCAATATATGAAGTAGATAGTTTTGGTAATCTTAGTGATATATCTAGAACGGCTAGAGATAAAATTTATAATAAAAAAGAAGGTGCAGCTCTTCTTACAGGTTATTGGATTGCTTTGCAATATGCAGATATTGAGCGAAGTTATTATTACCGAAGTGGAGATGTTTCTTCCGATCCAAATGCTGATCCTGAAGTATTAGGTTCAAACTTGGGAGGTTCCGGATTATTCCACGGTGATACTTTTGCTACTTACAAACCTAAAGCACATAGTTTCCGATTATGTAGTTCTTTGGAGAATAATTATCCACATCTTTTATCTACTAATTTTCCTTCCTTAGCTTCAGATAGTAGCAAGTTGTGGGTGCTTGGTGCAAAAAATAATGAAGACAAGTATGCAGTAATAATTTCCAATACGAGTAGTGAATTAATTCCATTCAATATTAATTTACTTGGGGAAGAAGTGAGCTTAGATAACTTTCCAAACACCAATATTTACACGGTAAATAATTCAAAAGATGGATTAACACCTTATGAATGGAAAGGAGAGGCTCTTTCTATATTTCCTGGTGATGTTCAACTTATTACTTTGGAAAAAAACACTACTGGAATTGATGAGCAAGGAGCAATTAAAAATTTTGTAGTTGAGCAGAATTTTCCAAATCCGTTTAATCCAAGCACAAATATCTCATTTACGATTCCAGAAGCCGGAGTAGTAAAGCTAAATATTTACAATGTACTTGGCGAAGTGGTGTCAGAATTAGTAAGCGAAAACTTAGAAGCTGGCTTTCACCAATATCAATTTAATGCTTCAACAAACTCAGAAGCAGCAAGCAATTTAACCTCTGGAATTTACTTTTATTCCATTTCAGTTAACGGATTTACAGAAGTGAAAAAGATGAATTTGATTAAGTAAAAAGAAAACCTTTAGGGCGGAAAGACGCAAAGAAATAAAATTTAGAGACGAATTGGTGAGTCGTCCCTACAAACAATGGTGTCAACATAAGTAATTGTTATTCTGTGATGCTCTTAAACGGAATCTTTTAAATCGAAAAGATTCCCGATAAATGCATTCGGGAATGACACTCTTCAATAATATTGAAGCGTCCTGAAAACAGTTGACTCAATATAACAACAAAGTCAACTAATAACAGGACAAGTAATGAAGAAAAGAAAAGAGAAAGATGAGAATCAATTAGTACGTGATTCAGTTT
>JAQICK010000098.1 GCA_027858595.1 Melioribacteraceae bacterium | reverse complement strand
TAGCGGTTTATTGCCGCTGGGTTAATATCTTACTAATCATTAAATTTCCTATTTGTGATTAGTAAATTCCGAATATCATTCAACTATTTTAAAATATTAAGGGTGGAAT
Organism: Melioribacteraceae bacterium; assembly: GCA_027858595.1. Taxonomy (GTDB): domain Bacteria; phylum Bacteroidota; class Ignavibacteria; order Ignavibacteriales; family Melioribacteraceae; genus 1-14-2-50-31-20. The sequence goes on along the minus strand of JAQICK010000098.1, from coordinate 4,792 downwards.
TTTACTATTTTTGTAGTCTTTATAATAATAATTGGAGATACATTTTTAGATGGCTGAATTGTCAAACAGCACCGTTGATGAATCAATTGTGCACGAAATACCAAAGATTTTACCAGTTTTACCTTTAAGGGATAATGTAATTTTTCCATATATGATTTTTCCAGTTCTTGTTGGAAGAGATCAATCGATTAGAGCTGCAAATTTTTCTCTAGAAAACTCAAAATATATTTTTCTTGCAGCACAAAAAAAAGGAAATGTTGAAGAGCCAACAGTGAAAGATATTTATGTTGAAGGAACAATAGCTAAAATCATCCAAATTTTAAAACTCCCAAATGGATTAATGAAAATTTTGGTCGATGGCACAATCCATGGTAAAATTATTAAGTTTACAGAGAATCCAGATTTTTTTGAAGCAGAAATTGAAATTATTTTACCAACAGATCAAGAACACCGTGAAATGAATGCTTTAATTAGACAGATGACCAATTTGTTTAAGGAGTATGTAAAAATAAATCGATCAATTCCTGCAGAAGCAATAAATGCTTATGAAAATATTGACGAGCCAGACAGAAAACTTTTCTACGTAGCTGCAAACATTAATCAATCTATTGAAGTAAAACAAGGTATTTTGCAACAGTTTACATTAAGAGATCAAATTTATGAAATAATTAAAATTCTTCTCTCAGAAGTTGACATACTTAAGATTGAAAAAGAGATTGAATCAAAAGTTCAAGAGAACATTTCAAAATCGCAGCGTAGGTTTATTATCCAAGAGCAAATTAGAATTCTTCAAGATGAGCTTGGTGATGAAGATTCTGCTTCACCTGAATTATTAAAATTAAAAGAAAAATTAGATAAACTTAAAATTCCAAAAGCTGTTAGAGAAAAAGTTGAAGAAGAATTTAATAAGTTAAGGAAAACACCGCCAAACTCACCCGAAACTACGGTGTTAAGAAATTTCCTCGATTGGATAATTGATGTTCCGTGGAATAAAAAATCGAAAGATTATTTAGATGTTGATTATGTTCGTGAAATATTAGACCAAGATCATTTCGGTTTAGATAAACCCAAAGAGAGAGTTGTTGAACATATTGCAGTACTTAATCTTGTAAAGCAGATGCGTGGTCAAATACTATGTTTTGTTGGGCCTCCTGGAGTTGGCAAAACGTCTCTAGGAAAATCAATTGCTAAAGCATTGAACAGAAAATTTGTTAGAATCAGTCTAGGTGGTATTAGAGACGAAGCTGAAATACGTGGACATAGAAGAACATATATTGGTTCAATGCCAGGTAAAATAATTCAGTCAATGAAAAAGGCTGGAACTGTAAACCCACTAATTTTACTGGATGAAATTGACAAAATGAGCATGGATTTTCGTGGAGACCCTTCATCGGCAATGCTTGAAGTTTTGGATCCAGAACAAAACCATACTTTTAATGATCACTATCTCGACGTAGATTATGACTTGTCGCAGGTAATGTTTATTACAACAGCAAATGTAGGATATAACATTCCTTTGCCATTACAGGACCGAATGGAAATTATAGAACTTCCAGGATATTTAGATTTTGAAAAAGTTGAAATTGCAAAACGCCATATATTTCCAAAACAATTGGCACAGCACGGACTAGAAAAATGTAATGTTACTCTTACAGATGAAATTATTCAAAAAATTGTTTCTGAATATACACGCGAAGCTGGTGTAAGAAATTTAGAACGTGAAATTGCTACTCTATTTAGAAAAACTGCAAGAAATTTAGTTTTGAAAGATATTAAATCTCGTAAAACAACTAATAGAAAACTAAGTTACAAATTGGACGAAAAAAAGATTGAAGAATATCTAGGAGTTCAAAAATTCAATAGAAATAATTCAAAAAAAGGCAATAATATTGGAAGTATAACTGGATTAGCTTGGACGAGTGTTGGTGGAGTTTTATTAAGAGTGGATGCGACAATAATGAGTGGTACTGAAAAGTTTACACTTACTGGACAGATTGGCGATGTTATGAAAGAATCTGCACAAGCTGCATTAAGTTATTTACGTTCAAATGCTAAAGACTTCGGATTGACACCAAACTTTAATAAAGGAAAAGAAATTCACATTCATCTTCCTGAAGGAGCAATTCCTAAAGATGGACCTTCTGCAGGAATAACCCTAACAATGGCACTTTATTCTGCATTCAAAAAGAAGGCACCTAAATCAAACGTTGCTATGACTGGGGAAATAACATTACTTGGTGAAGTACTACCAATTGGCGGACTAAATGAAAAACTTTTGGCTGCTCAAAGGGGTGGAATTAAAACTGTACTAATTCCAAAAGAAAATGAAAAAGATTTAGTTGAGATTAAACCTGAAGTAACAGACGGAATGAAAATTATTCCAGTCTCTACAATTAAGCAAGCTTTCCCTTACGTCTTTGGAAAAGTTTCACCAGTAGTTAAAATAGTAAAAAAATAGTTTTATGGAAGTAAGTATAAATCATAATAAATCCGAAGTTGAAATATATCAAGAATGTGTAGTTCATTTAGAAAATATTATTGTCTCTTCTGATAAATTAATTAGTAATCTATCTAACTTTGTAGCCTTATTAAAACAAGCTTTTACAAAAATTAGTTGGATTGGTTTTTACATAAAAGAAAACGATAAATTATTTCTTGGTCCCTTTCAGGGTAATTCTGCATGTACTGAAATTAAATTTGGCAATGGAGTTTGTGGCACTTCTGCCTTAACTCAACAAATAATTATAGTAGAGGATGTTAATAATTTTCCAAATCATATAACATGTGATTCCAAATCAAAATCTGAGATTGTTGTTCCAATAGTTATTAACATGCAAACTTGGGGTGTTTTGGATCTTGATAGTTATTCAACCTCTGCTTTTTCAGATATTGACAAAAAATACTTGATAAAATGTATTTCTATTTTAACAAAAAATATAGACTTAAATACGTTTATATTAAGATAACTTAATTAAAGTAAAATGAGTGATTAATGAATTACGTAGTTACAGCAAGAAAATGGCGTCCTCAAATTTTTGAAGAAGTAGTTGGACAAGAACATATTTCTAAAACCGTTAAAAATGCAATAATTAATAATAGAATTGCACATGCTTACTTATTTGCAGGTCCTAGAGGAGTTGGAAAAACTACAACTGCTAGAATACTTGCAAAAGCTCTTAATTGTAAAAACAATATTGATGGTGAGCCTTGCAATAAATGCGATACTTGTAATTCATTTAATTCATCTCAGTCTCTAGATATTATTGAGATTGACGGAGCTTCAAACAGAAGAATTGAAGAAATACGTTCACTTAGAGAGGCAGTTAAATATGCACCTACTACAGGAACTTATAAAATATTTATTATTGATGAAGTTCACATGCTAACAACAGAATCATTTAACGCTTTGTTAAAGACTTTGGAAGAACCACCAGAGCATGCAATTTTCATTTTTGCTACAACAGATGTGCATAAAGTTCCTTTAACAATTATTTCACGTTGTCAACGTTTTGATTTTAGAAGAATTGAATTAGATGCTATCAAGAATCAGCTTACAAAAATTGCTAATTCAGATAGCATTTCTATTGATGATCAAGCTCTAACATTTATTGCAAAAAAAGCTGACGGTGCATTACGAGATGCACAGTCTCTCTTTGATCAAGTAGTATCGTTTGGTGGAAAAGATATTGATGCTACTGTTGTTTCTAAAATGCTAAATCTGATAGATGAGGATATATATTTTAAAATTTCCGATGCAATTTTAAATAAACATTATGTTGAAGCCTATGAAATTTCAAAAAGTATTTATGATAATGGTTGGAATTATATTGATTTCATAAATGGATTACTCGAACATTTTAGAAATATTTTAACAACTATTTTAATGAAAGATACATCATTTGTCGAATCCTCGCAACAAGTAAAAAAAATGTATTTAGAATATATTGATGCATTTTCAGAATCTGATTTACTGCGAATTCTTAAATACCTTAACAAAGTTGAGAAAGAATTAAAAGCTTCGCAAAATCAAAAACTATTAATGGAAATTTCTTTAAGCCATCTTATAGGGCTTGAATCAACTACAACAATTACAGAATTAATTAAAAATATACAGAATGGAAAGTTTCCTGAAAATGCAGAAAAAAAAAAGTGCCCACAAAGAATCCAATCCATAAATAATACAGAAACAGGAAGTATTGAGAGGAGGGAAGAAAAGATTATTATAACTGAAGAAAAAAAAACTTCTGATTTTGAGAAACCAGAAGTTAGAAATATTTCAAATGTTGATGTAAATATTTCTACAGAAGAAAGTTCACTAATAAATGCTATCATAAATGAACTTGGTGGAAGAGAATTTAAATAAATATGTAGTTAGTAGTCTCCATAAACTTCATCGTAATCTTCCATAGAAGCAGCTATCACTTTAAATGCTTCTTCTTTTCCTTTAACCCCTTCAATTGTAAATTTACTTTCTTCACCTGGAATTAATTTATATGTCATAAAATAATGCCGTAACCTTTCAACTATAACAGTAGGCAATTCAGATATATCAGACATTCCACCATAAATATTATCATTTTTTAAAACTGCAATAATTTTATCATCAGCTTCTCCGTGATCAACACCTTGGAGAACACCAACAACCTTAGCTCTTAAAATAATTTCACCTCTACTAATAGGTCTTTCACTTATTGTAAAGTTTCACAAGGTTGTTAATGTTTTTTATCTCACTTTGCGAAGTGAGATAACAGTAATTTAAGAGAAGTTGGGGGAACGAAAGGAACCCGTAGGG
>JAQICK010000374.1 GCA_027858595.1 Melioribacteraceae bacterium | reverse complement strand
CCAAATTCTAAACTTTAAATCATTTATTCTTTTTTGCTGTAAAATATGATTTAGCAAATATTGCAGTTAATTCATCTGCTTCCTTTAGCAATGATTCAATTTTCCTTTCTGGCAATAATTTAGCTTCTATGATTAGCTCAAGCCAAAATATACTTTCATCAGCTTCTTCAAATACAATATGTAATTTTGAATTAAATTCTGCTTTACTTCTTCCTCTACATGCTGCCTATAATTAGCACCCACTGAAGTACCACATTTAACTAACTGATTGCCAATTACTCGACCAGCAATATTATTAAGTAAAGCATCAACAACTTTGATAATTCTTAATGTAAATTGCTTCGTTCTTTTTATTAATAATATCTCGCTAGTCATAATATTTGTTGATTTATTTGTCAAATAATTCCTTTGTTTTAAATCATCAAATCATCAAATCATTCAATCATAAAATCACCATATGTTTAATGAATCACAATTCCATTTTGTTTTTGAAATTCTGCAAGATTTTCCCATGTTAATGGAATTCCTTTTTGATCTAATTCTTTAGTTAATTCATTCCAAGTTTTTGATTTGGAATTATCATTCGTACTAACCATTTCTATACAGCCATCAACTGGGCAAACCATAGCACATAAACTACATCCGACACATTCTTCGTCAATAATTGTTGTATTATTTCGACCATCAATTACTTTAAGTTCAATAGCTTGGTGAGCTGCATCTTCGCACGAGATATAGCACAAATTGCAATGAATACATTTTTCTTGGTCAATTTTTGCAATAGTTTTATGAAGTAGATTAAAATTACCAAAATCTGATAATTGATTTAGAGCTTTTCCTCTTATTTCATCCAAGTTGGAAAAGCCTTTTGATTCCATCCAGTTGGATAATCCATCAGTTAAATCTTCAATAATTCTGAATCCATAATGCATAACAGAAGTACAGACTTGTACACTGCTTGAACCTAATAAGATAAATTCTAGAGCATCTCTCCAAGTGGCAACTCCACCAATACCTGAAATTGGTAGATTTACCAGAGGATCAATTGCAACCTGCGAAACCATATGCAATGCAATTGGTTTTACTGCGGGTCCTGCAAATCCGCCGTGACTACTTTTTCCTGCTACATTAGGTAAAATTCTCATCGTATCAAGATCAATACCCATAATACTATTTATAGTATTTATGAGTGAAATACCATCTGCGTTAGCCAGTTTTGCCGCACGAGCAGGTAGTTGTATATTTGAAACATTAGGAGTTAGTTTTACCAAAACTGGAATTGTTGACACAGCTGTAACCCATTCGGTAATCATTTGGCAATATTCGGGAACCTGACCAACAGCTGCACCCATACCTCGTTCACTCATTCCATGCGGGCAACCAAAATTTAATTCAATACCATCTGCACCAGTATCAATGGTTCTTTTTACGACGTCCTCCCAAGATTCTTTTTTTGATTCAACCATTAGCGAGACCACTACTGCTCTATCTTGCCATAATCTTTTTGTTTCGGCAATCTCTTTAAAATTAGTTTCAATATTGCGATCGCTTATTAGCTCTACATTATTAATTCCAAGAAGTTTTTCTCCATTTAAGTTAAGCGAACCATATCGGTTACATACATTCATAACTGGATCCCCTATAGTTTTCCAAACTGTTCCTCCCCATCCAGCTTCGAACGCTTTACAATTTTGATATGCAGAATTGGAAGGAGGCGCAGAGGCAAGCCAAAATGGGTTTGGTGATTTTATTCCACCACAATCTGTTGAAAGGTCAACCATATAAAACCTCGATAAAAAGTTTATTCAATAATAAATGAAATTTCTAAATTTCTAAATTCGATAAGTAATTATTTATTCCATGTGCAGCTTGTTTCCCATCATATGCTGCATTTACGACTTCCTTACCCCCATTGATACAATCGCCACCGGCAAATACTTTTTGATTTGCAGTTTGGAATGATTCTGGATTAACCTCTATCTTGCCATCAACTACTTTAACATCCTGTATTGACTGTAAGAATTCCGAATTAAATTTTTGACCTAAAGCAAAGACAACCATATCAACCTTAACATCAAATTCGGAATTTGGTATTGGAGTTGATCTGCGTCTTCCCTTTTTATCGACATCCCCTAATTCCATTTTTACGCAACGCATACCCTCTACTGAAGAAGTTCCATAAAGCTCTACTGGCGAACTCAAAAATTGAAATTTTATGCCATCGTTTTTAGCAAGTTCAAATTCAAAATCATTTGCAGGCATTTCTTTTATACTTCTTCTATAAATTACAGTTACTTCTTCAGCTCCCAAACGAACAGCATTGGTAGCAACATCAATTGCTGTATTACCTGCACCAATTATAGCAACTCGTTTCCCAATATCAACTGAACTCCAATTCTCTTTTTTAACTTCTCTAATAAAATCTACGGCATCAAATACACCTGTCAATTTATCTCCGGGAATAATCATGTTTGCATTTTCACCTAAACCAATTCCAATAAATACGGAGTCGTGTTTGTTTATTAGTTCATCAAATGAAATTGACTTTCCGACAGTAATACTAGTTTGAATTGAAACTCCTAAATTTTTTATTAGTTCAATTTCTTTCAAACTATCGGCTCTGCTAATTTTATATGGAGCAATTCCCCATGTGTTGAGACCACCGGGGATTTCATCGGATTCGTATATCTGCACATCATAACCTAGTAGTGCTAACTCCGCTCCGCACGCTAAACCAGCAGGTCCAGAACCAATTATACCAACAGATTTACCATTGGAAAGTTTTGTATTGAATAAGTTTTTCGTTCCTTTATCCAATAAATATTCAACTGCGTACCTTTGAAGCCTTCCAATTTCAATAGGTTTTTCACCTTTCTCAATAAAAACACAAGCTCCTTCGCATAAATCATCAACAGGACAAGCTTTGGCACAAGTTAATGCAATCCAATTAGAATTATAGATTGTCTTTGCCGAGCCAATTATATTACCAGTTGAAATTTTTTTAATGAAAGTTGGAATATCAATATGAGTAGGACACGCTTTGATACAAGGTGAATCGAAACAATAAAGGCAGCGGGTTGCTTCAATCACTGCACTATTATCTGAGAAAGGGTTAATTAGTTCTTCAAAATTCTTTTCATATTCAGAATCTGAAAGCTTTTGAGTTATATTCTTCATAATATTTTTTCAATTTAATTTATCAGTTTCTTACATATATACTTTTTGATAAAAAATAGATTTTCAGTAAAATAAATTTGTTATTTCGAACGAATGTGAGAAATCTTTAATAATTCACAAGATTTCTCACCAATAAAACGGTTCGAAATGACAGATGTTTATTGTCATTAAGTAAAATATTATGGATTTATTTACACAAGAAGAAAAAATATTATCAGTTAGTGAAATTACTAACTCAGTTAAAAAGACTCTAGAAAAATCGTTTAGTGGAATTAAGATAGTTGGAGAAATTTCCAACTTTAAAGCTCACTTTTCGGGACATTGGTATTTTACGCTTAAAGATGCAAATGCACAAATAAGTTGCACAATGTGGAAAGGCAATAATTCGCGTGTTCGCTTTACTCCAGAAGACGGAATGAAGATAATAGTTTCTGGAAATATGTCTGTATATCCGCCGCGTGGAAGTTACCAAATTGATGTTCGTTCTATGAAAGCAGATGGCGTTGGAGAACTTCAAGCTGCGTTTGAAAGATTAAAACAGCGTCTATCTGATGAGGGACTTTTCGATGTTGAAAATAAAAAAGCAATTACTCGGCTTCCAAAAAAAATAGGAATTGTTACCGCAATTGATTCTGCTGCTTTTAAGGATATGGTTTCAGTTGCAAAGAGGCGATTTCCATTAGTTGAACTTATTGTTGCTTCTAGTAGAGTGCAAGGGGAAGGTGCTGCGGAAACTATTTCCCAAAACATAAAAACACTTGATGCACGCGGAGATCTTGATACAATAATTATTGGAAGAGGGGGTGGCTCGCTCGAAGATTTGTGGGCGTTTAATGAAGAGATAGTTGCTCGAACAATTTATGATGCTGAAACTCCAATTATAAGTGGCGTTGGTCACGAAATTGATTTTACAATAGCTGATTTTGTAGCTGATTTACGTGCACCTACTCCTACAGCTTCAATGGAATTAGCAACCCCAAACCAAGAAGATATTCTAAATTATATAACAGAATTTTTAGAAAATTCTTCAACTAATGTTATCTCTATTATTGCTAACTTTAAAGATGAAATTTCTGGGTTAATAAATTCTTACGGATTTAAGTCTCACGATTTTATTCTTAACAATAATATGCAGACTTTAGATAACTATTTGTTCAGAATTGAAAATGGTGTGAACCAGAAATTTTTATCCAGCAAAAATGAAGTTAATTTGCTTGGTAATATTGTTAAATCATATAGTGTTGATAAAATACTTAAACGAGGATTTACAATTGTTAAGCAGAATAACAAGGTTATTACTCGCGCACACGATTATGATTCTAAAAAAGAAACAAAAATTAAATTTTATGATAAAGAAATAGAGCTAAAGTA
>JAQICK010000193.1 GCA_027858595.1 Melioribacteraceae bacterium | reverse complement strand
ATAGTGCATATTTTCAAGTAACTTTAAGTAATATAATACCTGAGATTTCAGTTGCTGTTTTTCTCATGCTAATTGTTGGCTACGACTTAATATTTAATGAAGATAAAAAACTAATTCCTTACTTAGCACTTTTAGGATTATTTGTTACTGGATTATTTGTTATTAAAAATTTCGGTCATAGCGATTCCGCATTTTTTATAACTTCTGTAAATTCGGGAGGAATGGTTGCAATTGATGCTTTCGCAAGTTATTTCAAACTAATGATAATTCTTGCATCGGTAATAGTTGTTTTCTTTTCAATGTCATCTAAAGAAATTAAAGCTATTTACAAACGTTCAGGCGAGTATTATGCTTTAATGTTTGGTATGGTGCTTGGAATGATGTTAATGGTTTCAGCCATTGATTTAATTCTAATTTATCTCTCTGTCGAATTACTTTCTCTTTCTTCCTATGTTTTGGCTGGATTTACAAAATTGCGTGATAGAAATAGTGAAGCATCACTTAAATATATTATTTACGGTTCAGCAGCTTCTGGAATGATGTTATTTGGTATTTCAATTCTGTATGGCTTAACTGGTGTTACAAATCTTAATGAAATAAATATTATTCTTCAAACTACTCAAGTAAATATCTTTACTCTCTCTTTTGCAGTAATTTTAATTTTTGTTGGATTAGGATTTAAAGCCTCTGCTGTTCCTTTCCATTTCTGGACTCCAGATGTTTACGAAGGTGCTCCAATTTCAATTACAGCTTATCTTTCAGTAGCAAGTAAAGCAGCTGCAATTGCATTATTAGTTAGATTTGTCCGAACAACTTTTGTTGGTCACATTGGCGAAGATGGTTTTTGGGATATGATTCCTGTATTCGATTGGCAAACACTTTTAATTGTAATTTCATTATTTACAATGACTCTTGGAAATTTAACTGCATTGTGGCAAAAAAATCTTAAACGACTTTTTGCTTATAGTGCAATTGCACATGCTGGATATCTCTTACTTGGAGTAGTAGTCCTTTCCGATACTGGTATATTTGCGATGATGATGTATCTATTTGCTTATTTGCTAATGAATCTTGGAGCATTCTATGTTGTTATGCTTATTTCAGATAATAGTGGCTCAGAATCAATTGACGATATAAATGGAATTGGATTTACAGCTCCCTTACTTGCGGTTCCATTAACAATATTCTTAGTTTCACTTGCTGGAATTCCTCCAACATTTGGTTTCATTGCAAAACTTAACTTATTTATTGCGGTAGTTGATGCGAACTTAATGTCTGTTGTAATTATAGCTTTGCTTAATGTAGTGGTTTCAGTTTACTATTACTCACGTATTCTTAAGCATATGTATTTTAACAAAGTCGATGAAAGAACCCCAACAATTATTGTTGGCAAATTTGATACTTCAGTTGTTCTAATTCTTGCAGCTCTAATAGTTTACTTTGGTGTATTCTCTTCAAGTGTTTACGAATTTGTTAAAAACAGCGTTAAGTTTTTCTAGCACTGATTTAATCGTCATTGCGAGGAGTTCGCTTTTTGAACGAAGAAGCAATCTGTTAAATTGGTTATTATTCTATAGATTACTCCACCAAAAGATGTTCACTATGACGATTTAGTTTTATATACTTAAGAGTTAATAAATTGCTTTTCAACTTTCAATATCTTAAATTAGAATATGAATTTAGAGACAAGAAAAATAGGACTTATTAATTGGATTACTCAAATTTTTGATGAAGATATTATTAATCAAATTGATAGAATAAGAACTGATGAATCAAATTGGTTTGCCGATTTACCAGATAATGTTCAAGATGATATCAATGAGTCTATTGCACAAGTTGATAGAGGAGAAGGAATAGACCATTCTGTTATGGTAGAAAAATATAAACTACTTACTGATGATTAAGAAAATTGAATGGGCACCAAAAGCAATAACTTCTTTTGAAAATTCGATTAAGTATCTAAGTGCTGATTTTGGCAATAAGGAAGTTGATAAATTTATTCAAGACACTTCAAATGTTATAAAAAACGGCTGAGTTCTAATATAGACAGCAAATCATGCTCTTTCTATTTTCTAAGTATATTTTCAATGTCATTTCGAAATGAGCTTGTTTTGTAGCGATTGAGAAATCTCTTACTATTCACAAGATTTCTCACCCAAGAAAAAGGGTTCGAAA
>JAQICK010000142.1 GCA_027858595.1 Melioribacteraceae bacterium | reverse complement strand
AAATACTACATAAGTGAACTATATATTAATTAAACTTTTGTCATTTTATAAACTTCTAATTCGTACATACCTTCAATATTATTGAAGCACTCTCTAAAATGATCTGATTGCATATGTGCATCCAAGTCTTCAGAAGTTTCCCAGTTTTCATAAAATGCGAAAGTTAAAGGGTCTTCATTATCTCTATGAAGCATGTAATTGATGCATCCTTTTTCTTTTCGAGTTGGTTCTACTAAATTTAGCAAATTTTCAAATACGAACTCAATTTCATATAGTTGGGATTTAATTTTTGCAATAATTGTTAAATGTGACACATTAGACTCCGTATTATTAATGGCTAATCTTTATCTTTGTTTAAGAATATGTTAAATAACAAAATGCCAAATATATTTTGCCATAATGGTTAGTTTGTTTTTATCGAATTGGGAATTACGACGTGAAAACTTTTCATTTATAACTAAATAGAAATCACTCCCGATTTTTGGAATCCAATTAACTCGAAAATTTAGATTTATCTCTTCGTCCTCATTATTCCATTGTCCAAATAAACTTGAATATAATTTTGGGGAAAATGAATATTCAACTCTAGCACTAATTTCATCAGTTGCAAATTTTTCATTTGAAACTTGGATTGCATTCCTTTGATACTCAGCCGAAAGATTAAAATGGCTACTCAAATTCATATTAAGTTCACATTCATATTCAAACGTTGTCCCGTTGTAAAAATCTCCATAATTAATTTTATTAACCAAAGAAATCAATCTTCCTTCATAAGTTTCTAACTGAATTTCATAATGAGTAAACCAATACTCTCCTACTGGAATTGTAATATCATCATAAATTTCAAAATCTTCATTTAATCTATCGAATGTTCTCTGAATATTGAACTCAAAGAATTCACCATATATCGTACTAAATCCCAATGGTCTCCATTCAAAGTCAGCTGATTCGAGCCGAGTAGAATTGTCAGAAAAATAAAAATTAACATCAACAGGTTTTACTTCTGCCCTTTTAATCCATGGAATAAATTTGGGTCTTGGATTAATTTGAAGCTCTGTCGCAAGATGTTTGTAATTACTTCTATCTATAAATCCGATTTCCGGATTGAAATTTTCTTGAACTGTTGAGTATGATAAATCATATTCAATAAAATCATTTGGATAACTGAGGAAAATCTGATGGGAAAGGTTGGCATCATTATTTTGATCTTTAGTAGCCGATTGTGCAATAAACCCGCCAATCGAAAGATTTTTATCTCCCCAAAAACTTGATGTCGAATAATTGCCATCAAGTGCATAAACATAATTGTAATGTTCCGAGGAATTTTTTGACGTTAATATCATCCCAATCGTAGATTGCTCTAAAATATCCTGTTTTACTCTTATCACAGAATAATTAGTAGATTTAATTTCATCTTGTGCAGAAGTTTGAATTGACAAAATTCCAACTTCTGTATTATCAATTTTTCCAGTTAATTTTCCACCACCCAATATTGGAATTTCCTTCTTATTATCTATTCCTATTCTTCGGCTGTAAAATAGATTGTTTTCACCCTGAATGCTAAAATTAAAATAATCTTTCCCTTCTAAAAAAAATTGCCTTTTTTCATCCCGTGAAATTGAAAATCGGGTTAAATTAATTTCCTCTTTATCAGATTCAACTTGTGCAAAATCCGTATTAACAGTAAAATTAAATTTTAGATTAGGAGTAATTAAATAATTAATTTCGCCACCTACTTTTGAAATAACTTTTGATGATTCAGATGTTTCATCTTCAACGCCAAGTGTAAGAAACGGTTTAACTTCAATTTGAGAGGTGTTACTAATTTCAGAAAGACCAACTAATGACCCTGCGTTTGAAACACTTACTGAGCTATTGTCTCTCGACCACCCTTGCCAAAGAACTGTTTCATTTTTTCTTCTAATATTCCTTTCTATGTTAAATCCCCAAGTAGGATTTTTTATATCAGAGAATTTTAATGTAGAAAAAGGGATTTCAATTTCAGCAAACCAACCATCATCTGTTATTATTGCTGTGTAATCCCAAATTCCATTCCAATCCTCATTTTTGCTCCTTCCGTTATTACTTAAAGCAGCGTCACTTCTCGCTCCATTTGGATTTATAGCAAACAGATATCCGTTTCTTTTATCGTGGTATGTGTCAATTGTAATTTTCACATTATCATCCGTGTCATAATCAAAATCCCGTTTTAATTGTTTTGCAACAATTTGATCAGGATTGGGATCATAACACCAAACAGCAATGAATAAAGATTTTTCAGAATAGGCTACTGCGAATTGTGTTAATTCTGAAGCCGGCTTTCCTTCATCTAATTCTCTTTGAGTAAAATTGTTAATCTTAGTAGAATTTTGCCAAATATTTTCGTTTAAATATCCATCAATTTCAATGGATTCGTTAACTTTGATGGTTTCGCAAATATTTGGAATTGATATCTGCCCAAATGTATTTTTGCTATTTCCCAATATCAAAATTAATATCAGCCAATAAGCAAAAATGTAATGATAATTTCGTTTTAGTAGTTTCATCACATCAGAAGTTTAATTAAAAGAATATGTTTTTAATGTGACGTTCATAAATATTTAATTCAACATTATCAGAAACTATTTTTTCATGTTTTTGAAGCATGTTTAAATAATCTTCATTCATTTCAGAAGCTACTTTATAACCTACATGCAGTAATTGTCTGAAATGAAGATTATAATTTGAGTTAGACTGATCATGTCTTAACGAATTTGCATATTTTTCACTATCCCAATTGTCAACCTCATCAGGATTTGGTAATTTTTCCATTTCAATATCAATTACAGTTTTGTAAGGACCGCAAAGCTCATCGTAACGACTGAATGCCGTTCTATATATTTCTTTTGCAATTGATAGACCATCGTCACCCGCAGCAGCTAATCCAATAAGTTCTTCAAGCCATGTAGTTCCTGCAGTTTTAAGATGTAAGCCTGCATCAAACTTTTTTATCGCCTTGTTTATAACTCCGTAAATTGAAAATTTATCACTACCCGAATGTACACTTAATTTTAAGTTGTCAGAAAGTTGAAACATTTCAATTGCTCTTTTTATTACTGCAAGGTCTAATTCGAATTCATTTTTGAATTTATCAACATCACCTACATAATCTACGCCTTTGTTAAAACGTCCTGAAAATTTTGGAGCGATAGTCTGCACAGGAATTCCTTCTTCTGCTATTGCACTTAGAATAAAAAACAATTCAATTGGAGTTTGTGGTGAATCCGTTTCATCCATAGAAACTTCTACAACAAAATTATTATCTCCTTTTGATCCCAAGATTCTTTGGTAAATTTTACTAGCTTCCTTAACGGCAAATAAATATTTCTTTCCTATTTCTCTAATTATTTCTTCGGTAATCACTAACTTAACTGACAACTCTTGTAATTCTAATTCTCCAATAAATTGACTATTATTAGAGCAAAATTTTTCAAGTTCATTCTCATTTACTTCTAACCCAATATAATCAGCTACATCGAGAGTGAAAAAATCACATGAATCAATAAAAACATCAACCGTTTTCAGATTTACATGATCTGCATCAACAAAATAATCAGCTTCCCAGCCAAGTGATTTTACGGCAGCATCTGCTTGCAATCTAGTATCCTTAGGATTGCTGTGAATAATTTCGTGTTCTCTGAATGATTTGTTCCAAACGGGAATAATATCAATCCCTTTTACTTTTGCGTGCATAATAGCTTTTAGTTGTGCTTTAGCTTGGTGATTAAAGCGGTCGCCAACACCCATCGAATACTTACCTATTTTCATTTAATTCCCACAGTAGATTTTAATTATTATTGTTTTATAAAATATAAAAACTCCAGATCTACTTTCAATCTGGAGTTAAGTTAATTATTAGTTTAATTTCCAAAGAGTCTTTTTAATTCTGGTAAAGATTCTCTGAATCCATCTTCGAAA
>JAQICK010000291.1 GCA_027858595.1 Melioribacteraceae bacterium | reverse complement strand
GTGCTGGAGTTGCTTATGGCACAAACATCGGCTCAGTAGGTATTAGCGTAAATGGTTTATATTCATTAAACGAAAAAATTCAAATAGCACCTTCTTTTATCTATTTCTTGGAATCAGATTTTGTTACATGGAGTGTGATAAATGTTGATGGACATTATAAATTTTCCTCAACCGAAGGATTTGATATTTATGGTATTGCTGGATTAGGAATTACTATGGCATCGTTTACTTACGATTTAGGAATTTATGGTGGAGAAATATCTGAAACATCATCAAATTTTGGCGTAAACTTGGGTGTGGGTGCTTCTAAAAAGATAGGAACAAATCTTGATTTATTTGGCGAAGCAAAATATCAAATTAGTAGCGGTAGTTTTTTAACAATTAATGCTGGTGTTTTGTATAACTTCTAATGCAAAATTATTAATAACTAAGTTTTTAAAAGAGTCGATTAATCGGCTCTTTTTTTTGTTCTCCCCGAAATAGATTTGATGCTTTAACCAATTCTGCAGTAGAAATACATAATACAGAAACGAGATTTAATTTTTCTTTCACGTTTTTTGAATCTTTTTATTTATCTTTGCTAATAAATTGATTTGATGTTATTTAATTATAAAGGGTTACGGATATGAAATTGTTTAATCCGAAAGAAACACCTGAGTTAGACCGACTTAAGGAAGAGAATGATGAGTTACGAAATAGGATTCACGTTATACTCTCAAAGCAGGATAGCTCAACTGACTTAGATATAAAAGTTATGGAGATGACAGAGAAACTCTCTGAACTATCGAAAGAAGAACAGAGAATTGAAGATTTTATTAAAACCTCTACTGACGAAAAAGTTATAAAATCGAAAGCAATATTTGAACTAAATAAACAGATGGGCGAATTAGCTCAGAAGAAAGAGCATTTAGAAGAGAACATCAAATCTGTAGAAACTGCTAACAGTAAACTACTACTGAAGCATGAAGCAAACGAAGCAAATCTTTCGGAATTAAATTCAACGCTAGAATTTAAAGAGAATAAACTATCTGAACTAGGATCGAAACTTGATAAACTAAATGAAACGGCAAACAGACTTAAAGATGAAATTTCTCGCGAAGAGGAAAGAACTACAGGTTTAAAAGAAACCTCTGTGGAATTATCTTCTCAAATAAAAAACAACAAAGAGACCGTCCTTAATCTAGAAAAAGAGATTTCCGAAAAAGAGAAGTTGAAAACTAAATCGGAAATTAATTCCGAGGCTGTTGAAAAATCACTTGAATTATTGGAAGAAAAAAAAACCAATATTTCTGATGAAGTTGCAAATCTCGAAATTCAAATTGAAAAAATCAAAAGTGAACACTCGTCCGTATTAGAAAGACTGAAAAAAGATGATGAAATAAGAAGCAGTATGCAAAACAATATAGCAGAGCTAATTAATGAACTAACATCACAAGAGAAAATTTTCAAAGATTTTAAAGTAAAGAAAAATTCTTTTATAGATGATATTTCTCAAAAGCGAAATGAATTAGACAACGTAAAGTTTGAGATTAAGAATAGAACTGAAACTTTAGACGGATTAGAGAAAGAAATTGAAATACTCGTTGAGCAAAAACGAGAGACTGAAAATAATATAGAAAAAAGAAAAAATATTGCTGATGAAATTGAGCGTAGCTTAATTAGAAAAAAAGAAGAAGAGAGCAGTTTTGAAGAGCAGTTATCTGAAATCAAAAATGAAATTTCCGATTTTGAAGAAAAGAAATTTAAGGTTGAAGAGAACATACTTCAGCTAGAAAGTAGTTTTTCTGAAACTACTCAAAAGTTTGCAGAAGAGATAAACGAAGCAAAATCAAAACTGACTTCGCTTAAACAATTAATTATAGAAAAAGATAGAGACTTCAATAAAAAGGAACAAATCTTTCTAGAGAGAAATACTCAACTTGCTGAATATACTGGAATGGTTAGGTTGCTTCGTAAAGAGAAGGAAGTTGTTGAATTAAAATTAAAAGATTTAAAAATTGAAAAAGAATTGGTTGCCGATAAAGTAATTTCCTTAAGAGAGAAAGAGAGTGAAGGAAAAACAACAATTACCCAATACAAAACAGAAATTCAAGATTTAATTAAGAAGAGAGAAAGCGTTAGTTATGAACTTTCTACACTACTAGAAAAAAGTAGCTTTGCTTACACAGATTACCACAGCAAAAACAAAACCCTAAGCTTAGAAATTGAAAATAAAGAGAACGTAATTCAGGGTCTATCAGAAAAGATTAATGATCTTGAACTAACATTAATAAAATTAAAGGATGAAATTTCAAAAGATGACCTTGAAAAAGAGGCACGTTCAACAAATATTTCTCAGTTAATAACTATGGAAAAAACTTTTAAAGAAAAAGTAGAGAAGTACAAAAAAGAATTGGAAAGAATTGAAGAAGAAACTTTTTTGGATAATCCAACTGACGAAATTAAGGTTGCTACTAGTAAGAAAGTAACAGAAAAGAAATCTACACCAAATTCAGAAATGGAGAGTAATAATTAAATGCTTACCAAACGTGAGTTGAAGTATTATTCATCGCTAAATAAAGTAAAATATAGAAAGATAGAACAGAAATTTATTGTTGAGGGAATTAAGCTAGCTGATGAAGCAGTAAGTAGCAACTTCGATTGCGAAGTGATTATTGTTTCTGACAGCTTTGCCAAAATACATTCCGAAAAATTAGACCACTATAAACACAGTACTATAGTTCAAATTATTCCCGATAACGAGTTTTCTGCAATTGCTGATACACAAACTCCGCAAGGCATTTTAGCAATTATGGAAATGCCTCTTCAGAGATACGTTGATGAAACTAGAGAAGGAACAATTGTTGCGTTAGAAAATATTTCCGACCCTGGTAATGTTGGGACAATAATACGCACTTGCGACTGGTTTGGAATTAAAGATATAATTATCAGCAGCAACTCTGTGGATATCTATAACCCAAAAGTTATCCGCTCAACAATGGGTTCACTCTTCCATATAAACATTCATGTTTCCGAAAATATTTATGCCACCTTCAAAGCACTGCAGAAAAATGGTAAATCTGTTATTTGCACAGATATGAATGGGGAAAGCATTTATGGTTTTAGCAAAAACAAGTCTTCAATCCTAGTCTTTAGTAATGAGGCTAAGGGGCCGACAGAAGAACTTCTTGAAATTACAGATGCAACAATTACAATTCCCAAATTTGGGAAAGCAGAATCACTAAATGTTGCTACAGCTGCCGGCGTTATTATTTCTGAGTTTACTAAACCCGTTTAACCCAAATACAGTAGCTCAATATTCAAGATTAATCTCTGTCATTTCGAATCCCCCGAGATTTCTCCCTCTGGTTGAAATGACATAGCTACAAAAGTAACCCTAAAAAATCACTACATTTTCGGACGTAAAATTGGACCATTGTTTTTCATGAACTAATTTTAACATTCAACCATGATCTTTCATGATTAATCTGTGTTCATCAGTGTCCTATTTTCACTAATCAAATACTCCAGCAATTTTTGCACCACATTTATAACAATTACCATTTACTATTTTGTTAGTATTAACA
>JAQICK010000311.1 GCA_027858595.1 Melioribacteraceae bacterium | reverse complement strand
CTAGTAAATTTTCTAAAAGTAGAAACTAATATTTCTTAAACCACTTAGTATCACTTAAGACGGAAACATTTTTCCAAAATTGAAATGGTTATTATAATCATAATACATACATTTAAGTTTAATTTAAATAATATTTAAAGGATGGATATATATCCAGCCAATATACAAATATGATAAACGTATAGAATAGCTATTATTTAGAATAACTAAACCAATCTTTTAAATAGTTAACACCATCCACTGATTCAGAAATATGATAATACTCATTATTATCCTTATTATAATTATAATCAACTAAATATGTTTCCATGTTAGTAACAATATCTTTAATTCCATCCATAATAAAAATTAGTTCCGAATCGGTCATAGTTGGATGTATTGAAAATCTAACCCAACCTGGTTTCTCAGAGAAATCGTGATTATCAATCATACTTGTTATTCTTTTAGAACGTGAAGGATCAATGTGAAGCAGATAATGTCCGTAAGTTCCAGCACACGAGCAACCACCACGCATTTGAATACCAAATAAGTCGTTAAGTAATTTCACCATTAAATTAAAATGAATTCCTTCAACGTAAAAGGAAATAATAGCAAGTCTGTCTTCAATATTATTTGCTAGAAGATGAATTTTGGATATTTCTCTAAATCTTTTAAGCGCAACTTCTAAGAGTTCATTTTCTCTTTTGTGAATATTTTCAACACCCATCTCATCTTTAAGTTTAAGGCTTAATGCAGTTCTAATTGCTTGTAAAAATCCAGGTGTTCCACCATCTTCACGTGCTTCAATGCTATTAACATAACGGTGTTCACCCCAAGGATTTGTCCACTCAACTGTTCCACCGCCTGGATGATCTGGAACATTTCTGTCATATAATACTTTGCTAAATATTAAAACTCCAGATGTTCCGGGTCCGCCAAGAAATTTATGAGGTGAAAAGAATATTGCATCTAATTGTTCTTCAGGATCTTCTGGATGCATATCAATATCATCATATGGTGCGGAAGCTGCAAAATCGATAAAACAATACCCACCATTTTGATGCATTATTTTTGCTAATTTAGAATAAGGAGATCTAATGCCTGTAACATTAGAGCAAGCAGAAAATGAACCAATTTTTAGTTTTCGCGATTTATACTTTTGAACTAATTCTAACAATTTAGCTTCATCAACTAGGCCATCTTCTGTTGGTTCAATAACCACAGTATCAGCAATAGTTTCGAACCAACTAGTTTGATTTGAGTGATGCTCCATATGTGTTAAAAATATTACTGGTCTATACTCTTCAGGGATATCAATGAATTTTTTAAGTTGTTCTGGGACTTTCAATCCTAAAATTCTTTGCAGTTTGTTAATCACAGTAGTCATGCCAGAACCAGCAGTTATCAATATATCATCTTGGTTTGCATTGCAATGATCTTTAATTATTTTTTGAGCGTAATGATATGCGTGAGTCATTGTTGTCCCAGTAACACTAGTATCGGTGTGGGTATTCGCAACAAAGGGTCCAAATTGATTTTTTATTTTATCCTCAATTGGTCCGTAAAGTCTTCCACTTGCAACCCAATCGGAATAAATAATTTTCTTTTCGCCATAAGGTGATTTGAAAGTTTGGTTGATACCAACAATATTGTTTCTAAAAGGTTCAAAATATTTTTCAAGCTTGGACATAAAAACTCACTTAGTTTCATTTTTTAACTTTGCAATATAATAAATAATAAAAACATTTTTTTTTATTTAGGCTCTTCGTTGTTTCTTGTAAGGAAAAGCAAAATTGAATAACTTTGAAGTAATATATCGAGGAAAAAATGAAACAAATTATAATTAGTTTTATCGTGCTTGGTTTTGGAATAATGCCAATGTTCGCTCAATCACTTGAGTTGCCAAGGATTAGTCCCAAAGCAGAAGTTAAACAATGTATTGGATTGAGTTCAATTACAATCCATTATAGCCGTCCGAGTGTAAGGGGAAGAAAAATTTGGGGCAAATTAGTTCCTTATAATAATGGGATTCCATTTCCTTGGCGAGCAGGTGCAAATGAAAATACAACCATAGATTTTTCTGATGATGTTAAAATTAACGGACAAGACCTTGAATCTGGCATTTATGGATTTCACATTATTCCAAATGAAGACGAGTGGATTCTTATTTTTAGTGAGCAGCATAAATCTTGGGGAAGTTTTTTTTATAATCCATCCTTTGACGCATCACGAATAAAAGTAGAACCAATTAAAAATAGATTTACAGAATGTTTGGAATATGGATTTAGTAATTTTACATCCAACTCAACAGTCGTCTATCTGAAATGGGAAAAATTAAAAATTGAATTTTCTATTAAGTTCAATGAAAAAGAAATTATTTTAAATGATATTCGCGAACAACTACTCTCTCTTCCAGGCTTTGGATGGGAAGGACCGATGGCAGCAGCTGCTTTCTGGTTGGATAATAATTTTAATTATGAGGAAGCTCTCAAATGGATTGATTTA
>JAQICK010000314.1 GCA_027858595.1 Melioribacteraceae bacterium | reverse complement strand
ATAGTTTATATGCAGAATCTGCTTTACTAAATTTTTGGTTGAATGAAAGTTGGTCGCCAAAGTTTAAAAGAGCAGAATAGTATGATGAAGTTCCTTCATATTTAGGAATATTTATTTTTAGCAATTCCAAAGATTTAGGATATAATTCCAGTTTATTATTTGAGTAAATAACTCCAAGCAAAGCGGAATAAGAATTTGAATAATCAAAAATAAATTTGAATGGATTACGAGCAGAAAAATAGCTCCGTTCTCCAAATAATTTCCAAGCAGAATTCAACTCATTTGAAACAGTTCTTGGACATACTTTTTTTGTTATAGCTCTTCTTCCAAAAAACAAATTTGCTCTATGCTTGTTAATTGGATAATTCAAATTTTCTACAAATTGCATATACTCAGTAGATAATTCTGTTAAGTTTTTTTTAAGATATCTTTCAAAATCTAAATCTTGATAAACCATATTTACATTCTCAATTCCATAAGTTTCTATCAAAAATTTTACGAATGAACCTGCGGTTATATACGAAAGAGATGAAGCTTGACCGAAGAAATTAAAACGTGAAAACAACTCTGGGATGTTAAAATTATACCCACTCTCTTTTGCCAAAAGTGACATGTAATGAATATCGTATCCAGAGTAATTATCTTCAATCGCCATTGCGTAACCTTCTAACATTGCCATATTAAAACCATCGGCAATCTTAAAAGGTGTGCTCCCAATTTGTGCTGCATAGATATGAGTAAGCTCATGCTCCAAAGTATTTGCTGCAGAATTGAAATCTAGATATACTTCGTTCATCCAAGGTTTTGCAACGTTTGCAGCCTTGCTCCCAAACAATGCTCCCTTTTGATTTGCATCTTTGAAGATATAAGTAACAAGGTTTTTAGGTGTTGACAACTTTGTTTTACGTTCAATTTCTTTCAAATAGTAAAAATGTTCTAATCCAAGTAATTGAACATTATTTTGTGTTAAGTTATCTGTGTAACGCATTTCAAATGAATTACTTAGTAGGCTCATCTTTAGGTTTTCATATAATTCATATTTAGTGGTAGCATAGCCTAAATATGGCTTAAGAAGAAAAAACAACACTGCTCCGAGAAATGTGGACAACATTAATAGATTTCTACTTTTCTGTTTTATTGTTCCAACTTTATATATTGAATAGAGTAAAATTGTAAATAAAACAAAGTGGAATATTCTATAAATAATTAGCTTGCTCCCTATTAATATTTGCTCATCGTAAATAGTTCCTGGAATAATACCAACAATTACGTTAAAGAAATATACTTGCGGATAGATGTAAAACTCCAAAATAGGAGCAAATGCAAAGAGCAAAAACATGCTGCCAAATATCAAATACGAAAATTTTTTGTTACTCCAAAATGCGAATGCTCCTGTGATAAATCCAAAATAAAAAGCTGGAATAACAATTACAAAGTAGTATAAAATTCCATCCCAAATTGGGCAGATTTGGAAGAGCAGATTTGAGGCAAAAGATATGAGAAGTGGAGCAAAAAGTAAGAGCAAATAGCTATTATATTTCATTCTAATTATTGCAGGTAGAACACCAAAAGTTTTAAATTTACGAAGATAAAAAATTGTAAGAATTCCAGATGCAATAAAAAGTAAAATGCTAAACACAAAAGAAAATTCAAAATTTAAGACTTGAACCAACGGAAGTGTTTGTGCAAAAGCTGTAAAAATTACAATTAATAAAAGTAATATGTTTGGGGTGTTTATGTGAGTTTTTAGTTTATTCAAAAGTTAATTCCTACTGAGAGTTATTTATTTAGCATTTTTTTTGATGAAAGTTTAGATACAACTTTTTTGCCAGTTTTTTCTTCTATTTCTTTTCTTGTATTACCAGCAATTGTTCCACCTTGATTAGCAATTATTTTGTTCTGTTCAAAAGTATTTGGCATCTTCTCTTTGCTTATTTCGGTAGTTGTTGCTACTGCTAACATATTGAGAACAATCTCCAAATTACTCATATTATCTCTCAAATTTTCCTTTTTTAATCCTTTTAATCTTTTGTATTCTTTTATATCCAAACCACTCCAAGCTTCTGTTATTTCGTTTGTTAAAATTGCATATTCAATTCCTTTTTTTACACCTCGTTCATCCCATTCGTCTGTTAATTCTTTGCGAACTTCAATACTTTTAAGCCGCTGATTTATCCATTCTTTGCTATACCCCTTTTTAAAATAAGTTTCCATAGCACGGTCAAAAGCTATTTCTGGGTCTTCTGTCTCCTCAATTCGTTGATAACCTACCTTTGCCAACCAAAGTTTAAATGGCTTTGCTTTTGGTGATGGAATGGATTGTATGAGACGTAATAGTTGTTCAGTATCAGCAACATCTGTTTTATAATATTTACCATCTGCTGATTGCATTTTCAGTTGTCCCAAAATTTGGGACAACTGACTCCCTTCATCAATTAGTTTTGTTTTTAGAGCATTCCAATATTTTCTTGGTCGTGGACTTTCTGTTAAAATAGCCACAACATCAATAATCGAAAAATACCATAACTCTTTCTCTTCATTCCAATGAGTTCTTACAGACTGTTTTTCAAACAATTGTATTTTATTATCCTTTTTCATTTTATGCCCCAAATAAATAGATTTTGTTCCCAAATTTATAACATCAGAAGAGAAATTAACACAGAGACAAGTTACAAATATTACTGTGTAGCTAGTAATATTACAAAGTTTTAAAAGTATTTACTTAAAACTCATTAGTCGAAACTCTCTTAATCTTTGCACCAAGTTTAGTTAATTTATCTTCAATTTTTTCGTATCCTCTATCAAGATGATAAATGCGGAGCACTTCTGTTGTTCCTTCTGCTGCGAGACCGCCAAGAACTAATGATGCACTTGCACGTAAATCAGTTGACATTACCTTTGCTCCCTTTAACTTTTCAACTCCACGAACAATTGCCATATTATTAACTCTCTCGATGTTTGCTCCCAAACGTATTAACTCGGGAACATGGCTAAATCGATCTGTGTAAATGTTATCTGCAACGGTGGCAGTTCCATTTGCAAGTGCCATGTAGGCAATCCATTGAGCTTGCATATCGGTTGGAAATCCAGGATGTATTGCTGTAGTAACATCTATGCTTTTAGGGTGGATATCTCTTGAATCAATCTCTATTAAACCATTATTATTACTTATCTTAGCTCCACTATCTTTAAGCTTTGATAAGACAACATCTATTTGGTCAATATTTGAATATTCTATTGCAATTTTACTTTTTGTTAATGCTCCCGCAATTAGTAAAGTTCCAGCTTCAATTCTATCTCCAATTACTTCGCCCTTTGCCGAACTTAATTCGTCAACACCATCAATTAAAAGTGTGGACGTTCCAACTCCTTCAATGCGTGCTCCCATATCAATTAAAAATTCGCACAAATTTGTTATCTCTGGCTCCATTGCAGCGTTCTGAATTTTGCTTTCTCCTTTTGCAAGAACTGCAGCCATAACTGTATTGCCAGTTGCTCCAACGGATGAGATTTCAAAATTTATACTTGCTCCGTGTAGTCTTTTGGATTTTGCAATTATATCTCCACCATCTAAAACTATATCTGCACCTAACTTTTCCATAGCTTCAAGATGAAGATTTATTGGTCTTGGTCCCCAAGCACATCCTCCAGGCATAGATACTTTAGAATACCCATATTTCGCCAACAATGGTCCAAGCACATAAACCGAAGCACGCATTTTTTTTACATGTTCGTATGGAGCATGCTGACTAATTATATTAGAAGTATCCAATTTTAAGACATTGCTATCAAACGATGCATCAACTCCAAGGTGTTTAAGAAGCTTAATCATCGTAAAAATATCGTTTACTTCAGGAATATTAGTAAAACTATTTAATCCATTATTTAATAATGTTGCTGGCATTAATACCAATGCAGAGTTTTTTGCTCCGCTTATTTTTACTCTTCCAGATAGCTCATGCCCACCTTCAATTACAAATTTATCCAACTACTCATCTCCTATTTTCAATTCTATCATTGTTCCACTTGTGCCAACTATATAAATCTTTCCACTTAAAGTAACTGCAAAATCATTCCAATTTTGGAAAAATTTAGACTCTACGGAATTCCAATTTTCTCCGCTATCGGATGAAAGCAAAATAGCTCCTTTATTACCTACGGCAATTACATTTTTCTTGTCTATAAATCTTATTTTATTGAGTGGTAAAATCGTTACATCTTTTATTAATTCCCAGTTTTCGCCAGAATCTGTTGTTCTTAAAATAGTTCCATTTCCACCAACGCAAATACCCAATTCATCATCATAAAAATCAATTGATTTCAAATATTTTACTGTTTTGGAATTCTGTATTTTCCAGTTCTCTCCGCTATCTTTAGTCTTAAGAATAGTGCCATTTAATCCAACGATATAACCTGAAGACTTGCTCAGCATATTTATAGCAAACAATGTTTGCTCGGTTACCCCTTTGATTTTTTGCCAATGTTTTCCGCCATCTTCTGTATTTAGAATTAAGCCATTGCTTCCAACGACAAATCCTAAATTATCATCAATAAAAACGATATCATTTAAAGAATAGTTTTTATCAAGAATTGAATACCATTGTTTGTTTCCAGCAGTATTATAAATAAATGAGGACTTTTCACCTATAAACATTTCGTTTCTGTTAGTAAACGTTTCAAATTTATGTAAATTTATCTTTCCTTTTAACTGTTCATATTTCCATTCAGATAAGGAATCTATACGTGTAATAATTGTACCAGACTCGCCAACTATTGTGAACATATTTCCATCAGTTACTATTGAGTTAAGCTGGTATTTTGTTGGAAGGTCCACTTGAACAATGTTTGAAACAATAATTTTTTCTTCTGTTTCAAAAAGTGTTGAGATGCTGTGTTTTTTGAAGACATTATAACCTTTAAAAGACATGAAATCGCGAACTTGAAATACTACGAAAACGACCAAAGCCAAAATAATGGAAATAAAAATGGCAAAACTTAAAATGGATTTTTTCTTGGAGAGTTTACGACGTACTTTTTTTGCATTAAAATAATTTGCATCAGCAGTTTTTAAAAGTTTATTGAATTGCTGAATATCTTTTTTAACATCCTTACATGATTGATATCTCTCATCTTGTTTTTTCTTTAGAAGCTTTGCAACAATTTCATCTAGCCCAGCTGGAATTGAAGGCAAATAATTTGATAAACTTATTGGATTCTCTTTTAAGTGGCCTTCCATTACATCAAACTCATTTTTACTATCAAATGGAGGCTTTCCCGTAAGCATATCATAAAATGTACACCCAATAGAGTAAATATCTGAAACTTTATTTACGTTTTTTCCTTTTATTTGTTCAGGACTCATGTAATAAATTGTGCCAATTCTTGCACTCGTTTGTGCACCATCGTTATCTCCATCAATGGATTTAGAAATTCCAAAATCCATGATTTTAACAATGCCTTCACTATTTACAATAATATTGGATGGCTTTATATCTCGATGAATGTACCCTTTGGAATGTGCATAATCAATTCCATCAAGTAACTGATTTACAATAAACAATACATCAAAAACATGAAGATGATGATTTTTGAAAATTACTTTTTCAAGACTCTCACCATCAACGTATTCCATTACAATGCCTAGTAGATTGTCAAATTCGACAAACCCATAAACTGTAACAATATTTTGGTGGATAAGTTGTGCATGGTTTTGAGCTTCAATTTTAAAACGCTCATTCATACGTTTACTGTTTTTTACGTGTGGGGCATTTAGGACTTTAATTGCAACATATCTGTTAAGCTTTTCGTCATGAACTTTATAAACAACACCCATTCCACCTTTACCTAAAAGTGAAATTATGGTATAGTTTTCAATTTTCTTATTTATTAGTTTATCCATTAGCAGAGAATCTTTTTCTTTAGATTATGGAATTAAATATAATCAACTTTCAACTTTTGCACCAAATTTCGTAAAAGAATTGGCAATGAAGGCTAATAAATTATGTAAAATTTTTTAAACGATTACTGCATAGTAAAAATAAGACTATGCAATTGGTAATTTAAGTATTTCCTCATTGGGAGCAAAATTTTGTATGCATACAATCAAGAAAAAATTGCACAATCATTTTCAACTAAAATTATTTTTCTCTTTTGCATATACTCTATTTTTTTTATATTTGTTAGCTAAATTATATGTTATCTGCGAGGGTGGCGGAATTGGTAGACGCGCTAGACTTAGGATCTAGTATCGCAAGGTGTGGGGGTTCGAGTCCCCCCTCTCGTACAAATTTAGTTAAGTCCAATTCTGATAATTCGGTGTTGGACTTTTTAGTTTAATAATTAAGATAAATATCCCTAAAAGATATGAGGTTAGTTTGGAAAAGAAAGTAAATGAAATTGCAAAAACAGAACATGAGTTAGTAGTTACTTTAACTTATGATGAAATTAAACCAGAAATTGAAGACGCCTATTTTAAAGAAAGGAAAAAGATTTCAATTGATGGATTTAGACAAGGGAAAGCTCCTCTCCACATCATAAAGAAACTCTATGGTGAATCTATCGAATACCAAGCAGCTGAATCCATTTCAAATAAAAAATTCTGGGATATTGTTGAAGATG
>JAQICK010000324.1 GCA_027858595.1 Melioribacteraceae bacterium | reverse complement strand
TCTCCCATTTCTTCTTCAATATGTTCTACATCATTTTTCTTTTCTGCTTCTTTCATTTCTTCAATTTCTTCAAGAACTTTATCCCAAACATGCTCTTTCTTTTCCCAATCAAATCCAACTTTAGCAGCTTTTTGTTGTAAGCGGAACGCTTTGTGCAATTCTGGCAAATGCTTTGGAACACCCTCTAATACCGAGTCTCGTCCCTCTTGTAATTTAATTGTTTCCCAATTACGCTCAATATCACTATTGTTTTCAACTTTTGTGTCACCAAAAATATGTGGATGCCTTCTAATTAATTTATCGCTTATTGAATCTATAACATCATCAATATTAAAATTCCCCATATCCTCACCAATAACGGAGTGGAAAACTATGTGAAGCAGTAAATCTCCAAGTTCAGTTTTTAATTCCGGATAATTCTTATCGTCAATAGCTTCAACTACTTCGTATGCCTCTTCCAGAGTGTTTGCCTTTATAGAATCATGTGTTTGAACACTATCCCAAGAGCAGTCGTTTCTGAGTCTTCTCATTATATTCATTAGTTCATTAAATTTATCGCCAGTCAAATTAACCTCATATTTTGTGGACTTAGAAAGAATTAGAATTTATATATCCAACTTTTTCAACTTCAAATAATCTTAAATTAAATTACAAATTTCAAAACAGAAATTACAAATAAATAACAAATCAAAAAATTCAACAAACAAAATTAATCTTTATAGTTAGTGTTTTTATGACCAAATCTTTGAAAAATATTATTGGAAAGGAGTTTGGTAATTTGAATTTTAGAATTGGCTATTATTTGGTTTTTATAGTTTGCTTTTTGTGGTTATACAAAATAGAATTGCAACTGGATATTTTAATTATCTCTAGAAAATGCTAGTTATTTATTAAGTAGCACAAGAACGCTTCCTAACTAATTTCAATTTTGATTAACTTTGAGCAAAGACCAATAAATAAAATGGAGATTGAAATGTTTGAAGAGAAAATTAAAGACTTAGGCTACACAGTTCCAGAATCACCAAAACCTTTGGCAGCATACATTCCTGCAATAAAAATTGATAATTTGGTTTTTACTGCTGGACAATTACCAATGGTAGATGGAAAGTTAATTGCAGAAGGAAAACTTGGTGCAGAAGTATCAAACGAAGTTGGAACTAAAGCTGCTGAAATTTGTGCATTAAATTGCTTGAGTGTTATTAAATCTGTAATTGGAACTTTAGATAACATTGAACAGATTGTAAAGGTTACAGTGTTTGTAAATAGTGCCAATGGCTTCTCTGCCCAACCATTAATTGCAAATGGTGCATCTGAATTTTTAGTAAATATTTTTGGTGAAGCAGGCAAACATGTGCGCAGTGCAGTTGGTGCTAGTGGACTTCCGTTAAACGCACCTGTTGAAATTGAAATGATTGTTAAAGTAAAATAGTGGAATAAATGAAAAAGTTAGTATTGTTTTTAGTTCTTATATCTACGGTAAATGTATTGGCGCAAGTTAACGTCAATTCAGCATATATGAAAAATCCAGAATTGGCAATTGGATATGTTGATAGTTGTGCTGCTTTTTGGTTCAAAGCTTGGGACCAAACAAGAGGTGGGTTTTATACCAATGTTTCAAAAACTGGTGCACCACAAACTTCTTGGGGAACCCAAAAGGATATGATTTCACAATCTCGAAATGCCTACGGCTTAACTCGTGCATATATGCTAACTGGGAAAGATGAGTATTTACAGAAAGCCGAAGAAGCTTTGAAATTCATGTATGAAAGTGCATGGGATGTAAATAACACAGGATGGTTTAACAGAATTAATGAAAATGGAATCCCTGTTGACGAACATGGAAATCCAAGTATAACCGAAAATAAAACCGCTTTTCTACAACACTATGCTCTGCTCGGAATTTCTGCATATTACGAAGCAACTAATGATTCAAATCATTATAATAGGCTAATGGATGGATACAACAGCAACGAAACCCTTCTTTGGGATGATGACGTAGCAGATTATGGTTACTACGATTACGCCAATTATAATTGGTCATCTAAAAATGGGAAGAGTTTTAATGCAACTGTTGATGCACTAACAACGCACTTGCTTTATTTTTATTTGATGAATGAAGAAACAGAACAGTTGGATAAAATTCATCTTGTTACAAATAATATTATGGAAAGACTTGTTCCTACTATGCCAAGTAACTCAATAGGATTTGCTGAAAAATATTACACAAATTGGGCTGTGAATACTGGCGAAACAATGTCTATTATGGGGCATGTCCTAAAAACTGCTTGGTGCCTCGCACGTGTTCATCAATTAGATAGCAATCAAGCATACATAAACACAGCGGAAACTTTAATTGATGATGTGTTAGGTAAAGGTTACGATAATGATTTTGGCGGTCCTTACAAAGACTACAACAGAATCACCGGCGAAATGTTAATGTGGGGAAATCCAGATACAGCAAAAGCTTGGTGGCAAATGGAGCAAGCAGTTGTTGCTGGTTTGCAAATGTATGATATTACTGGAAAAGAAAAATATTTGCAAATGGCAGATGAAACCACAAGCTTTTTTATGACACATTTTGTAGATCATGTTTATGGCGAAGTTTATGAAAATCGTACTAAGCAAGGTGATGAGACATGGGGCGAACATAAAGGTAATGGATTTAAAGCTGGATATCACTCAATAGAACTTGGATATTATATTTATCTCTATGGGAATCTCCTTCTGCACAAAGAGCCAGTTGAGCTATATTACAATATTGAACCTATAACTGATTTGAATACAAGAGAACTTTTGTCAAATCCTATTGCAATGCATTTGGATGACTTAATAATTTCCTCTGTGGAATTAAATGGTGTAGAATATACAAACTTCGACTCCGAGAATAGATTATTATCTATCGACCAAAACATCGGTGGTGAGTTTAAAGTTACATTTGATATAGATGAATCAGTTGCAGTAGCGGATAATTTATCTGACTTACCAAATGAGTTCTTACTTTCTCAAAACTATCCAAACCCATTTAATCCGAGTACAACAATAAAATATTCAATACCCGTAGGTGTCGCATTGAATGCGACTACTACAACCGTATCATTAAAAATTTACGACATACTCGGACGTGAAATTGCAACGCTTGTAAACAGGCAACAAGAGGGTGGCAATTATGAGGTGCAATTTGATGCTTCTCATTTATCTAGCGGATTATACATTTATACGATTACATCGGGAAGTTTTAGGGATACTAAAAAAATGCTCTTATTGAGATAAAAAATATTTTGTATATTGGTGATATGATAAAGAGATTTGTGATATTATCGTTGTTATTTAGTTCTTTATCCTTAGCTCAGTTTAAGGATAAAGATTTATCTCCAACAATTATGGATGGAATTACAAATTATTCTCCTTCTGGTTTCCTATCAAATTTTCTAAATCCCAATAATTTTCAGATGAATCATAGTGTTAATATGTCCTACTCAGCTTTTGGTGGCAATGGTATTGCACTAAGCACATATACAAATTCTATGGCGTTTCGATTAACAGATAATATGAATCTTGAAGTTGATGCAAGTCTTGTGGCTTCTCCTTATAGTTC
>JAQICK010000271.1 GCA_027858595.1 Melioribacteraceae bacterium | reverse complement strand
GTTTGATTATTTGCAGTTAATTTATAAATATAAGTTCCACTTGCCATAACAGATGCATCAAAAGTAACTTCGTAAGTACCAGCAAATTTCACTTCACTATTAATTAAAGAAGTAATTTCACGTCCAAGAATATCATAGATTTTTAGACTAACTTCAGTTTGTTGATTTAATCCAAATTGAATTGTTGTTGAAGGATTAAATGGATTTGGATAATTTTGAGAAAGATAAAATTCACTTGGAATGATTTCTTCATTAACACTTACATTAGGGTCAAAATCTAAAATTGCTGTTGGAACGCGGTTAATTTGATTTCCATCAGAATAGATTACTTCTAGATAGTCATCGTCATCAACATTAGCAATCTTTACAATATCAAATCTTTGTCCATCACTTTCAACCAATAATGAATCAATGGTTTGAAAAGTATAACTTGACGCATCACCGATATTTCCACCTTGATATTCAATTCTAACAATTGCACCAACAGGAGTTGCACCACGTGTACCAAAGACAATATCCATTTTCCCATCTTGGTCTATATCTCCAGCAGAGCCACCATTTAATCTTCCAGCATCGCCAATATATGGTTTAAGTGTGGCAACATCATAAGATTTAAGTACTTCAAAAACATCAGGTTTTAAGATAAAGAAATTGTTTGCATCAGATGACCATCCACCAACAGCAATTTCTAAAGAGCCATCACCATCAATATCAACAACGCTTGATGTTTTCCAAGAACCTCCAGGTACTTTATCAGCTAATGTTAATGGGTCATTCCATGCACCATTAGTATATTTAAGAAGAGTTACAGAGCCATCAACATCGTCATGTATTAGATACATTGTGTTTTCAATAATTGCCATATCATAACTTGCTGGAATGTTTTTTTCAAATCCAGATGTTTCTAAAGTCCATGTTTCAGAACCATCGCCATTATCTGGGATATCGGATACTGAAATTACTCCATAAGCATATGTACTAAC
This sequence comes from Melioribacteraceae bacterium, assembly GCA_027858595.1. Classification (GTDB taxonomy): domain Bacteria; phylum Bacteroidota; class Ignavibacteria; order Ignavibacteriales; family Melioribacteraceae; genus 1-14-2-50-31-20. The sequence continues at coordinate 5,801 of JAQICK010000271.1, read as the reverse complement.
TCTATCGGCAAAACAAAGCTCAACATCACCATCGGAATCGATATCAGCAAGTTCTATTTTGAAAGGACGAAGATTAACACCATCTTCACTTACAATTGACCATTGGCAATTTGGTGTGTAATTACCAAAAACTTCTACTCCAAGCCCTTCACTACCATCACCAGGAGCTTCAAACACCAAAATTCTTGGAGGATTAGGATTTGTGTCGCTTGTCCAGTTTGCAGGAGCCCAAATTATTTCTGGCTTTCCATCTTGGTCCCAATCTCCGGTAGTAACAGCACCCCAACTATTTTGTTGTGGGATATCTATTATTGTAGCCATCCAAACAGAATCCCAAGTACCTGCATCTGGATTGAATTCAAATTTGTAAATTTTTGGTATTTCTTCATAGCCACCTTGATCAAGCATATTGTTTACGGCATAAATTTCTTTTCTTCCATCACCATCCCAATCGACACCAGCAACAATTTCGCCTAGACCGGTATTTTCTAATACTGGCACTGTAATTTCATGAGTTCGAGTAAAACTTTCTTGTGCAAATAGCGATGTTGTTAATAGTAAAATAGTAATTAGTAAAGCAGTTTTCATTTTATCTCCATATTTGTGAGTATAATTTTTCTAACTTAAGGAAAAACATGATAAAATAAAAGAGGTTATATCTATTATTGTTTTACAATTGTAACTTTAATGAATGCCCATGCGATTTAGATGCATGTACGCCAACACTCATTAATCTTAAATTCAAACATGGCAAGCATTGCTGAGGATTTTCTGAAATGCATTTTTTGTCTTTGTAAATAAGGTAGTTTCCGCGGTATGGTATTGGTGTGAAGGATGGCATCACAACGTTTGCACCTGCAAGAATACCTTTCTCTCTTCCCTCCTCATCCAATGTTGCTAGTGCTGATGTTGCAGGAATGTGAACATTTTTTAATACTAAACGTGCAACCGCTATTGTATTAAGCAATAATATAATTTCTCCATTTGGAATTTCAGATAAAGGTGTATTTTCCGCATGAATAAACGGGCTGAACGATGCCATATCTATATCAAGTTCGTTGCAAAGCAAAATATCATCAGCAATATCTTCAATTGTTTGATTTGGTAAGCCCGTGATATTTCCACTACCAATTTGGAATCCAATACTTTTTAAATATTTTAATTGGGCAACTTTGTTTTCAAAATTCTGATGTGGGTGAATACTTTTGTAAATTTCTTTGTTAGCTGTTTCGTGTTTTAATAAATATCTATCAGCTCCTGCTTGTCGCCAAAGGTCATAATCTTTAAACGAACGCTCCCCCAAACTCAAGGTAATTGCAACATCATATTTGTTTTTTATTTCAGTTATTAAAGCAGCAATATCATTCCCTGTATACAATGGGTCTTCCCCTGATTGAAGAACAATAGTCTTTATTCCAGAATCATTTATCAATTCAGCCGCTACAAGAATTTCATCCTTGTTCATTCTGAATCGGTTATTAGTTTCATTGCTTTTTCTTAACCCGCAGTATGTACAGTCCTGCCTACACTAATTTGAGAATTCAATAATCCCGCGCAAATGTATTTCATTTCCAAAATATTTTTGTCGCATTTCTTCCGCTTTGTGATAAAGTTTTTCAACTTCATTAATATCAGTTAATTGAAGTAAAGTTATAATTTCATCTTTCGTAAAATTTTCATTGTTTAATATTTTATTCAAGTTCTTCATTTTTTCTTAATCTTAATTCCTAATCTTACTCTTTAATCACTCTTGCAAAAAAGACGTTCCAGCGGAACGTCTCCACAAATTCATTTAAAAGAAAACGTCTCTTTCGCCTTTTTCTAATTTCTCAATCATCCTTATTGTAGCTTTCTTTTCTTTCTCTGGAAGTTTTTCAACTTGCTTCATTAATTCCGTTTCACTCTTTTCTGAATATCCATTTGATGAAAAATCTAAAAGATATTCTTTAAATGTAGCAAAAGCGTTTGGAGTGCAGATTGCTCCAATCTTTCCCGTTTTTGCGAGCTCCATAAATCTATCTCCAGTTCTTCCAGAGCGATAACAAGCGGTGCAGAAACTTGGCATATATCCTTGCTCACAAACATCTTTTACAACTTCGTCAAGACTTCTGTGATCACCAAGTTGAAATTGTCCAAACTCATTTGTTGGATTGTCACTTTCGCTCTTGTATCCTCCAGGTGAAGCTTTACTACCAGCACTTATTTGTGACACACCAACATTAAATAAATCTCTACGCAATTCTGGCTTTTCTCGCGTTGATAAAATAATGCCCGTGTATGGCACCGCTAGGCGCAGTATTGCAATCATTTTTTTGAATGATAAATCATCAACTGCTAGCGGAGGAGTGTTTGCGGCTGGAGCGTTAGTAGCAGGCTCAAGTCGAGGAATTGAAATAGTGTGCGGCCCAACTCCAATGGTTTTTTCTAAATATTCTGCATGCATAAGCATTGCTAAAAGTTCAAATCTATAATCTGTTAATCCAAACAAAGCTCCAATTCCAAGATCATCAATTCCAGCTTCAAAAGCTCTTTCTGGTGCGTGTAATCTGAAAGCGTAATCCTTTTTAGGTCCAGATGGATGCATTTTGGAATATGTTTCATAATGATATGTCTCTTGAAATATCTGATATGTTCCAATCTCAAAGCTGTGCAGTCTTTTAAAATCCTCTGTTGAAAGCGGAGCAATATTTACATTTACTCTGCGAATATTATTTCCATTATAATCAATGCTATAGATTCTTTCTATCGCTTTTCCAACATAATCAAGATTGGATTTTTTGGGGTGTTCGCCACAAACAAGCAAAAGTCGTTTATGTCCATCCATAATTAATTGTCGAGCTTCACTCTCTACTTCATCAACAGATAATGTACGTCTCACAAGATCTTTGTTATCTTTTCTGAAGGCACAATAAAGGCAGTTGTTTACACAAGCATTTGTTAAATAGAGAGGTGCAAACATTACCAATCTGTTACCATAGATATTCTCCTTAATTGATTTAGCAGCATCAAAAAGTTTTTCCAAAACTTTGCTATCAGTAATATTTAGTAGAGCTGCACTTTCCCTAAGAGTTATTCCCATTTTTAATCGCGCTTTTTCGATTATTGAGAATTGTAAATCACTATCCTTTAATGATTCATCATCAATTAATGAGTTTATATATTTTTCGTTTATAAATTCCATGTTATAATTATTACTCCGCTTAGGATTAATTTGATTATTGAAAATTATTCAATAATTATTCCACAAATTCTGAACCATCTGAATAAATAATGTTATTAATAAATTATATTAGAAAAGAATCAGCTTTAATCCGATAAGGGATTTAAGCCATTTATTGTTTATTAAAAAAAACTAAATTTATTTCAACATTAATTTAGTGTTCGATTATAATGAGCTAGCTTATTAGTTTAAATTATTTTCTAAAAACGGACCTTCATCAATTCGCCTTTTAACACTATCGTCTACTTTAAACATACTTATCATGTTCTTCAAGCTAACTGTAAGATCGTTAAGGCCTTCAGAAACCCTCACTATTTCTTCAATTCCAAAAACAGACTGTTGAGTTACACTACTAATGCTTTCTATGTTTTTGCTTATTTGTTCAGACGTTACTGATTGTTGTTCACTAGCTGCAGCAACTTGATTAACTACATCAACAACTTCATCAGTACTAGTAATTATTTCTTTTAATGATTCCCCAGCTTTACTTGCTAGCAAAATACCATTCTCAACTTCTTTTGTTCCTACTTCAATAGATTTGACAGCCCCATTGGTATCTTTTTGCACTTGCTGAATCATACCTGCAATTTCTTTAGTTGCATTTGTTGTTCTTCCGGCAAGTTTTCTTACTTCATCTGCTACTACTGCAAATCCTCTTCCATCTTCTCCAGCTCTTGCAGCTTCTATTGCAGCATTAAGTGCTAGCAAATTAGTTTGATCTGCTATATCATTAATTACTTGGACTATTTCTCCAATATGATCACTATTCTTGCCAAGCTCTTTAATTATATTTGCAGATTCAGACACTACAGCAGCTATTCTATTCATTCCCTCAACCGTACTTTCTACGACTTCTCCACCAGTTTTAGCAATACTTCCAGCGTGAATGGATTTTCCTGAAGCAGAACTTGCATTGTTTGTTGTTGCCATTATTGTGTGTGTCATTTCATCTACTGCAACAGCAACACTTTCTGTTTGTTCTCTTTGCTCTTGAGCGCCATTTGACATTTCTTCCGAACTTGAGGATAATTTGTTACTAGTTTGACTAATATTTTCAATAACGCCTTTTATGTTAGCAATCATATTTCGGATATTTCCAACTGAGATATTTAATTCTTTAAATAGCTTTGCTGCTTCATTGTTGCCTTCATCAACAAAATGCACATTCAAGTCCCCTTCTGAAAATTTGGATACCTCCTCAAGATTTCTTGATATATATTCATCCATTTTTTCTAGATAAACGTGACAATTGTGTTTATCATTTAAACCATTATGAATTGCAACAGCCATTCCTTCACAAGTGTCATAACCACATGCTGAACAGTTTTTAATATCTTCTGGTTTCGTTTTGTGCATACTTTTATATATTGCATCAACATCTGTGTTAGTAGGGCTTTTTATGCTGGAACTAAAATTTGTTGAAAGGTCTGTATATTTTCTTCCGTATATACCTTCTTTCCAATAAGCGTTCACAGTTTTTCTAATTTTTCTAACACTTGGTTTTTTTAAAAATGATGATTTATAATTATCCTGCATTTCTATATTTCGTTTTTCAATCAGATATTCAACTTCATCTATAGATTTATCATTTTTAGTTCCTGTACCACCGTTACAACCCATATCACAATTAAGACAATCAATCAATAAAGGTGCTGTTTTGTTTTTAATATTTGACTTTAGATCATTCAAATATTCATATATAATTTCTGGACCTTCAATTTTTCTGGTTACATTCATTAAAGCTGGATTTTCTCTGATTGCAGTTCTCATTAAACCACCTGGAGTTGAAAAAAGCACAGCTCTTTCTGCAGGAGGATTGTCGTAATCATCTTTTGGAAATTTGCTCAAACTAACATTATTATCATCAAAATATTCACTAATTTTTTTCATTGTAACATTATAATCGCCTATTCCTACAGCATCGAATTCTCTTTTTTTTGTAATGCATGGTGATATAATTAATAATTTACTGTTTGAATAATCTGGGTAATAATTTTTAATCATCTTTAAAGTGTGGGTCATAGGACTATCTGCTGGAGCAAGGTATTCTATTAATTCTGGTTTGTATATTTCTATATATGAGACAAGAGCCGGGCAAGGTTGTGCAATTACACACTCTGGGCTATTATTTTTTACGTGTTCCAAATAGCTTTTTACTGTTAACTCAGCACCAAAACTCACATCAAAAATTGCTTTTACTCCTAAAGACTTTAACCAGCCATTAATATTTAAGTATTGATTGGGGAAATTTGCAGCTATCGCTGGGGCAACAATGGCAACAACATTTTTTCCACTTTTCTGATCTTCCATCCAAATGTCAAAATCATCAAGTCCAATTCTTGCATCATGCGAACATGCTTTTATACATTGTCCACAACCAATACATAAATCTGAATTAATCTTTATGTGATCACCAGAAGCATTATTACAATACTTAACTGGACAAACCGAAATACATTGATGGCAGTTGACACATTTTTCTTCATCTACCCTAATAATTTGTGAAAGTTTCATGAAATTCCTATATATATTTTTAGATTTGTAACTTAATTATTAACTAAGTATTTAATAAAATGTACAT
>JAQICK010000342.1 GCA_027858595.1 Melioribacteraceae bacterium | reverse complement strand
CAAATAGCGTAGATGGGAAGACTAGCTAAATAATCCTTTTATTATTTGCTGGATTTTTAACATAACAATGACGGCGTGTTTTGAATAGTAAAAAAAATGCTGAGCAAATTAGAACTCAGCATTTCACAATAAAAACCCCACGAAAATTTTCGTGGGGTTTTGAAATAGCTTAAAAGTTAACACCAACTGAGAAATGTTGTGTGTCTTTCAAAATACCAAAATCTTGATAAGCATAATCAATTGATATAGCTAGTGATGGAGAGAAATCATATTTCAAACCAAAGCCAAGGGTTAGACCCTCTTCCGTGTTTTCAAGAAAAAGTGATTTATAACCACCTCTAAGTGCAACCATATTATACAATAAATATTCTGCACCAATATTAACAGATTCTTTGTTATCACTAGGATGAAGAGCATCTGCCGCAATAGTAAATTTATGGTCTTGCACATCAATAACATCCATGGCAACACCAATTTTAAATGTCAGTGGCAGTGGAAATTTATCAGTGTTTAGAGCCGCAAGTATTTGGTCATTATTTCCATAAATATTTTGAAGAATATCGTGCTGAACATTTAAATCACTTCCTGATAATTGCATGTCGCCACCAAAGTTAGTAATTGTAGCACCAATACGTAGGCCATAAACATCAGAGTGGAAAAGAACACCCAAATCGACTGCAATAGCAGAAGCAGAACTATTCCAAATATTTTGCGAAATGTATTTAACGGTACCACCAATAGAAAATCTATCAGTAAGATTCATTGCATAGGTTAGTGCAATTGACATATCATTTGCAGTAAAAGTACCGCCAGTACCTTCGTATTCAGCCAGCGTAGTTAATTCCATATCGCCGTAATCTAGATTAGTTACAGAAATACCAACAACTCCAGCATCATCCATATTTATAACAGTTCCAGCCCAGTTGTAATCTATATCGGCAAACCATTTGGAGTGAGAAAATAACGCTCCACTTTTGTTCATTCTCGCAGCACCAGCTGGATTCCAGTATAAAGAAGATACATCATTTGCAGTTGCTATAAAAGCCCCACCCATTGCAATAGAGCGAGGACCAATTCCAATATTTAAAAACGGTGCAGCTGTAGAGCCTGTTTTTGCTTGCCCAAACAAACTCACCGAAAAAGTCATAAATATGATTAATAATTTAATTACCATCTGTTTATAATTAAACATTTGGGGCAGATGTAACTCGTTATTATAATTATCTGCCTGTAAGTAAAAGTTTTTATATACTCGTTTCATTATTTCTCTCCGTTACTTTAACAAGGCAAATTTGCCAATTTTTTTGTCACCACTTTCAGTTTCAACTACAAAAATATAAACACCGAATGCAGCATCTAAATTTTCTTCTGTTCGCAAGTTCCAATAGACATCACCAACAAAGAGCTCATTTTGGTATAGTGTTCTAATTCTATCACCACGTACTGTCAATAATGAAACTTTTGAACCTGGAGGAACACGAGTGAATCTTATTTCTCTTTCTCCACGTCCGCTAGTTTGGCTACTTAAAAGTGCTGCTTCGCCTGCATGAGTAACAACATAAGGATTTGGAACAACTTTAATTAAATCAAGGTTTGTTGAATTACCAGATTCATCCATCGATGAACCCTTTACGGTAAAGGTTACAACATCAGCTCTACTAAATGGCTTTGTTGTTGTAATCATTAACTTACCTTCAGTTTCAAGCGGAATACTAGGCTCTAAATAATTAATATTTACACGCCAAGTTCTAACGTAATTTCCATCAACAACTTCTTTAAACCAAATATTATAAAATGTAGTTAAAGTACCAGTTTCAAAATAGACATAATCTATTTCCTCACCATTAGTTCTATTAAATACTTTAATATTTGTTGTAGTATCTGGAATTATTTTTGTAAGCCTAATTGTACCTAAGAATCTTTCTGTAATTGTATCGGCTACAGATACTCCAATTTCAGAATTGAAGAATTGAATTTCGTAATCGTTTGGTATATTAATTCCGCTTTCAGTAGTATCAACAGAATTAGTAAAGACTTGAAATGAATAGTTAGCTTCAGATGAATCGGAAATATCAACAAAACCAGAACGTCCGGTATCCTTCTTAATTTCCCAATCGTTGTAAATTTGCAATCTAAAACCTTGTATAATTGCCGTATTACCAGTGAACGTATCATCTCTGTTTATAAGAGTATCATAAGGTGCTACGTAAAAATCGGAATCCACAATTACTGTTTTACCGTTAACTTCAATAGTATCAACTCCAACAGGCACTTGAACTGAATCGCCTGGGTTAATAATAGTTTCATTATTTGTTAAAGGAAAATATACTGTATCCGGTGTTTGTAAATCGACTAAAGTATAATCATGAGTATAACCTTGTAAAGCAGTATCTCTAAATGTTAATTCATATGAGTAATTATTGTTCACAGATTCATCATCTACCATTTCAATTTCTATATCACCAGTAGCTTTATAAGTATCACTCTTAGTGTAATCTAACAAATTAGCTTTTTCATATCCAGTAGGTCTTCTGCCTGGAGTGATGTAGCCAGTATTATCATCTGTTATAACATTACCAGAAGCTTCGCGGAAAATAAATTTAGAGTTTTCTGAAGGAAATATTTCTAATTCTTCTTCTCCTGAATCGTAAGCACAAACAGCATAATAATATGTTATTCCAGGAGTAACTGTTGAATCAATAAATCTATTTACAACTCCAGTGTTATCTCCTAGATAATAAGTGGTTCCTCCAATTTGTTCTAACATAGAAGCACTTGGATAATAGAATCCCTTAATGGAATCTTCCAAATCGTACTGCACAATTGGTTTATCAAATGCTAAAACTCCAAAAGCATTAGTGATAGAACGAGCATCACGGAAACCAGCATCGGTTGTTCTGTAAATTTTATATCCTTGAAAATCTTGTTTCTTAGTAATAAAATCTTTTGAACGTTCTGTAGGACCGTTATCCCAATAGAGAACTACGTAACCATCATCTTGAGTAATAGTAATTTTTGGTTTTCTTGGAGGTTGTGGAAATTTATATCCAGAGTTATAAATCTGTTGTACAATTTTTTGATTGCTTTGAATATCCTTCAAGTCCTCACCAAACAGAAGTGCTTCTGAGAAGCGTTCAACTTTATTTGCAAGTAATGGAAAATATCCAGAAGCATAAATAAAATCACCATCTTGAGGTATTGGAGGAATATCATCAAATCGTCCAGGTGTCATTCTTCCCCACAAAAGTGAATCGTTTGACATATCTGGAGATTGTTGTTGAGCAAAAAAGTTAAATGCTGTTAAACCTATTTGGTCAGATTCATCAGGATCAGTTCTACCAAAATTTGGCTCTCCTTGTGTTGGAATTCCATCACCTTCACCAGCATCAATTCCTGGATAATTATCATCATCTGGACCTAAACCATCTTGACCAAGGTCATCAGAATCAGAAGCCCAATCGCCATCTTCATCTGCTGCAAAACCATCTTCTGCAAAAGAGTTATCTCTTTTCTCATCAATTAGTAAATCTAAAAGACCTTCGCCAGTAAAATAATTTATAAATTGAACAGGGTCTTGATTGTTAATAACTCTTGACGAGATATGAAGTGATTCATTTTCATCAATCAATCCATCCAAGTCATTATCAATTCCATCATAAGCAGTACTATCTGGAATTGCAACACCATTAATGATACCTGAAACATGCCCTTCTCTAACAGCAACACCATCTTGAATAATAATCATTTCACCAAGGGAATAAACTGTATCAGGCAAAGAGCCAAGTGTGTATAGTGTTCTTTCATAAGTATCTTCATTTATAAGAACAACTTGATCGCCAGTTGAATAATTTTTCTCAAGAAAATCTGGGAAGGTAAATCTTGGAGAAGAAAGATCTTGAGAGTCACCATCGTTATCAATTCCGTCAAATGGATTACCAGGAGATTCGAGATAAGCGTAACCAACATAACCTACTTTTTGACCTTTGTTACCAATACCATCACTATCCCATGAATATGTAATTGATTTTTCAGTATCGAAAAAACCAAGATCATCACCACTATCTCCATCACCGCCAGCAAGTGTACCAACAACAGTTCCAAAATCTGCACGACGGTAATTTGATGTACCCTCGTTATTGATATCCATTAGCCAGAATACAACATCTTCTGCAAGAAAACTTGACCACTGGAAACCCCTTTGGATATACTGCAAACCCATTCCGTGTCGGTATAAATCATTACTATCTGGAATCCAAAGTGTTGCTTCGTATTCAGCATTTAAACCGTTAAACTCATCATCGTTTTGATCATCGGCAACAAAATAACTTTCCTGATCTGCTTGCATAAGTCCGCGACCAAAGTAGCCCCACCATTCTGTGTTACCATCAGCATCAACATAATCAACAACATCGGGAAAACCACCAGGATCTGCCCAACCACCAATTGGCCAAGAGTCTTGTAAATGACTCATTGCAACTGATTCACCGTTCGGATTTAAGAATCCAGGTAAAGGATCAAAACCCCAAAAATATCCAGAAGTTGGATGTCTTTCCTCCCCTTGCCTAGTTCTTGGTCCACGAGAAATTGTTACTGATTGAAGAGTTTTCCCATTTGTGTTTGTAAATTCAACTCCTATTAAAGGTGTAACATCACCAATATAGTTTTCGCCTGAACCAAGAGGCCACTCACCTCTAATATCTATACCTTGACGAAATCCAGTTATTGCACCATCGTTATAGAAAGAGATTCCAACTCTGTTACCAGTATGGAATCCAATCTTTCTAAGAGTAGCATCTCCGCCACCTTGTGCTACAATTTGTATTGTAACAAGAAGTGAAAGAGCTAAGAAAATTTTGAATATTTTTTTCATCATTTTATTAACCCGAAAAATTTAAAAATTAAAAGATAAACCAAGTTCTACTCTTCTAGGTTCAGAGAAGAATCCTGGATCGGTATAATACTCATCTAATGTATTATAATACATATTTGGATTGATTCTATCAGCTTCAGTTCTATCAATTGTATAATAAGGATCACCAGTATCAGAATAAACACCTCTTGGATTTTCCCAATCTAATAAATTCATAACACGAGCAAATACTGAGATATAGTATTCGCCAATTGGAAAATCTTTGTAAATACGTAGATCAACATTAAAGTTTGTTGGCTTAACATCACTATTTCTTGGATAAGCATTTTGAGTTACTCTAGTGAATTTATTTACTGCAGGAGTGTAAGGCTGCCCAGTAAAGAAGTTTCCGATTAGTGAAAATCCCCAATCGCGAGATTTTGTGTAAACAACAGAAACATTAAGAGTGTGTGTTTGATCCCAATCTAATGGAGCAATAATTGTTTCTGGTAATGCTCCACCTAAAACTGCATTACGTGCATCCGCTGGGTTTGAGGCATTCCCTTTTGTTTCAGCAAAAGCGTAATCTAAATTTACGGCAACACCGCCAGCAATACGTTGAGAGTATTTTAAGGCAAAGCCTTTTGAAAATCCAAAATCAGAGTTTGCATAACGACTATAACTCTGAGCACCACCAAAGACAAGCACTTCATCAGATTGAGTTCCTGTTAAGTCTCTAAAATCTTCAAAGAAAACTGTAACATCAATAGCTGAAAATTCTCCTATTTGTTGTTGTAGACCTATTTCACCTTTTACAGTGCTTTGTGGTTTTAAGTCAGCATTACCAAATAGTGCAGAGTTTCCAGAACCAACACCCAACTCAAATTCTGGATTTGAGTATAAATACTCATATCTTGGAAGTTGGAAGAAATGACCGTATGAAAAGTGAATTACACCACGGTCAGTAATTGGAAAAGCAAGACCAATACGCGGAGAAATTTGTGTTTTAATTGTAGCATCATTGTACCAATATTCTAAACGATCGGCATCAGTTTTTACTGTTTCACCAGGGTCAATAATACCATTTCCGTTATGGTCGTTAAATTTATTACTTGGTCTTAAAGGATTTTTATAGTTAGGATCAGTAGGGTCAGCAAGAACAACCCCATCTGGATTGAACATATCAAATCTTAATCCAGCATTAATAATCATATTAAATGCTTCAATTTTTACTTGAGCATAGCCAGAAAACTCTGCTGGATTATGAAGATACTCATTATTATCAACAGACGATAAAGGTGGAATTTCTACATTATATGGTGTAGCTCTTTGCCCATTTTCGTCCAGTACTGGCACCAAATTTATATCGTGATAATATATTTCTTGTTTTTTATAGTCGGCACCAAATTGAAGATTTACCTGTTGAGTTATCTGAGAAACCCAATCGAATTTACCAGTAAAAGTTTTTGTATATCTTTCAAATCTATTATTATCAGTTCCACCAACATTAAAACTATATGCTGGAGTTTGATGAAAAGTGTTATCAACATATTGAGTGCTTGTACCATTACTAATTTCTTCAAACAAATAATGATGATAACTTTTGTCAAAATAACTAGCATTAATAGTATAGAAACTACTGTTAGAAACTGCATGATTAAAACTTAAAATATGAGTACTAGCATCTCTAAATCTTTGTAAATTATTATCAGGAGTTAGTTTAGCTCCGCTAGAATAATCTTGGTACACTTGTTTGTCGCCAATGAAATTGTAGCTTAACTTCATACCACCACCAATTACGTAGGTTAACTTAAACTGACCAAAATATTTAGCAAGAGGATTTAGAGAGACATATTCATCAGTTGTTGCTGGGTCTAATAAAAAATAATTATTTCCATCTGTACCAACAAACATATAATCAGCTCCTCCAGAATTAGGGGCTTCAGCGGCAAAATCAGTAACATCAAACTGATCTCTTCCATACAAATAACCTTGATTTTGATAATACCTAAGATTAGTATAGAAATAGAGTTTGTCTTTTATAATTGGTCCACTTAAACTAGCTTCAATATTTCCAACTGTGATTGGAGAAAACGCATCAATATTCCAAAAAACATCTGTTCTATTTGAAACATAACCACCACTAAAGGCTTGAATATTTCCAGAAAAATTATTTGATCCATCTTTAGTTACAAGATTTATAACACCAGAAAGTGCTTGTCCATATTCAGCATTAAAAGCACCACTAATAACTTGCATCTCTTGAATAGCATTTTGATTTACTTCAACTACCGCACTACCATCGTATGAATCGGTAACAGGAACACCATCAATCTGGTAAGCAACTTGTCCGGCTCTACCACCGCGAACATGAATGCTACCTCCCGACATTACAATTCCGGCTTGAAGAGCAAGAACATCACCTAAGTCTGAAACAGGTAATTCTTTTATTACATCAGCACCTACAACAGCTGTTGAAGCTGTTAAATCTTTCTGAATCAGTGGTCTTGTTGCAATAACAACAACATCCTCGCTAAGCGATAATGAAGTTTCTTTAAGAGTTAAATCAACATTAGTTGTCAAGTCAATTGATACTCTTACATTTTTTACAATTGTGGAACTATATCCAATTGCAGAGGCCTTTACTTCGTAGGTTCCTGGTGGGATATTAAGAATTGAATAATAACCATCTATATCAGATGCTGCTCCGTAGTTTGTTCCCATAACAATTATGTTAACAAACGGAAGTGCTTCACCGGTGGCATCTGTAATTCTACCTGAAATTTTACCAGTAGTGGCAAAATCGTAATCGGCTGCATAAGTAATTACAGAAAAGGTTAATAAAAACAAAAATAGAACAACTAAATTTTTCCTCATAGTACCTCCCAATAACAAAAAGGAATAATTTTTAAAATATCACGCAAGTTAAGAAATCATATAGAAATATGAAATCTATATTTTAATACACTAATTAGATTTTTCAGAGGGATATTTAAATCACTTCTGTCCAAAATATTTTTATTTCACTTCAAATTATTTAATAATTTGAACTATGTAGATATTTTTAAGCTTATCAATAATTATCCCTCATTAAATAATGTCGTCCCTTCGGGACTCTTCATCTCCTCTTGTTATCTTAGTTTTACCATAATTTCACTCCTCCGGAGCTTATATAGTCCAGTATGGACGGAATTACGGTATTAACATTTCTAATTATTTCTTTTTAGTGCCGTAGGTACGACATTATTTTGGACATGTATAATTTAAATAAAGGATTAGGTGGTAACTTATTAAAGCAATTATTAAAAAAGGGATGAAACTAAATACTTTGGTAGTTATCAAAATAGTCTCACAGACTGATAGTGTATTGGTTCAGCGTGAAATGGAATTTCTGTTAAAAACATGCGGGAATGACAGATTTACACTATTTACTTTTCAATCTCAATAGCTTTTTTAACAATTCCTTCTGGTTTAGATTTAAATGGATTATCAACCAGTTTTATTTCACCACCTCTAAAATGAACTCTCATTTTTTCCATTGAAAGAACTGCTATTAAAGTATTTAACGGTGTAACATCATCCTGAAAGTAAACATAAGCCATTGGTGCGTCATCATATTTAGTTGTTAATCTAACAATTCCTTTCCAACTTGATAGATGGCTTGTTAAATAACTTAACTTGCTATAAAGAACTCTGCTGCCAGCTTCTTCCATAGGATAGACTAGAACACTTAAACTATCTATGTTTTGGCTACTATAATTATTGAATTTTTTATCGTATGCTTTGAACATTCCTTTTTGATAATCTAAGACAGAAACTTTTCCAAGTGGTTTGCCCGGTTCTTCAACTTCATACTCAATTTCTCTTTTATCTGTAGAACCATCTAGCATTTTAACTTCTATCTCTTCAGTTAAAATTAATTCTACTATCTTTTCTGGAGTAAGTTTAGCTTCATCATAATAAATTTTAGTTTCAACTGGTTCACCAAATATTGTTTCAAATCCAAAAATTCCATCACTAGCTCTAAAAGAATAAGTTAAATTTGTAAAATCAGTTTTGTCAAAGAAATTGTCAATTCCAATAAGAACCACCGCAAGTGAATCTAATCCACTATTGGATGTAGATATAACCTTTTGCTTCACTGGTTGGAATATTGCTTTCTTAATTCCTAATTCATCTATAACATTAGGATTATAATAAATATCTGCAGTGTGTGATACAGGGTATGCATCAACACCAACAATACCATTTATTCTGGCTATTTGATTTTTAAATGAAGAAGCACTTCCCCAACATTTCATTGAAGTTAGCCCCTCTTGATGATATACTTCAACATTTTCCAACTTTTCAAATTCACCCCAACGCTCGGTTAAAGTTTTAAACTCGTAAAAATTAGAAGCAATAATACCAGCAGCAATTAAAATTATTGTTCCTACTGGAGCAGCATATTTACCATATTTTGTTGGCATTTTATTTACAGATATAGTTTGCTTAACAGGACATGAATAAACACAATCGCCACACATTGTACAATCAGCATGGTTTACTGCGTCGTAGGTTGAAACATCAATACCTTGCGGACAGTCGTCATCACATTTAACACAAGTAGGACATGTGGCATCATTACGTGTAATTTTAAAGAGTGGAAACAAGAAACTTTTCTTGAAAAGAATTTCACTTAAAGCGGCTAGTCCAATTACTCCACCTAGCAACCACACTAATCCTAGTTCAGCACCTAATAAATTAGCTCCAAAAAAAAGAACCAATGCAATTACAACAACGCCAACATTTGAAAAAATATTTCCTATAGCACCAAGTGGGCACAAATATTTACACCAAAACATTTTCGTAAATATTGACCCAAGTATTACAATACCAATAGTGATTAATGCAAAATACCAAACTACATCTCCGTTCTGGAAGAAAGTAACAGAAGCAAGATAGGGGTCGTACTCCTTACAAAAAAGTTCGCTTGCATTCATTGTTTCATAAATTGTATAAAATAACAATGCATATTTCAAAAGACGCAATGGACGATCGAGATACTCAGGAATATTAAATCTTAAATTAAATTTATCTCCTATTCTACCAAGCCACTCCATAAAAGTACCAACTGGACAGAGGAAACTGCAGAATAGTTTTCCAAAAAATATTGCCCCAACAATAAGTGAAATTCCCAGCATCATTTGAACTTCGCCCATTTGGCATGATGAACTGCCAAGGTTTAGTCTACTCATTAACGATGCAATACCACCAAGTGGACAGTACGCTTCAAAATCTGGAGTGTAAGATGAATCAATTAGTGGTCTTAATATTGCGTATAAAATCATTGCAACAATTGATAGTTGCATGGATAGTCTTAATTTATTCTTCATTTAAAATTCCATAGTGTTTTTAATTTGAACAGATATGTAAAGCATTGTGCTATTTTTATTTTGATAAAACCTTCGAGGTTTAAATTTTATAAAATTATTTTAGATGTTATTTTTCAATTCTTATTTAGTGTTCAAGGTTGTTAACTTCGAAGGTTATTTTTTCCCTTCCGTCGTACGGTACAGGCATCTGCTCGCCTCTACAATTTAATCATGTATATATTCTTTTATCACAGCCCCGTATAAGGGTAATGGCACTAACATAATACATTTCTTTATATTTCCGATATTTACCAGTCTTGGTTTTTCTGGGATATTTTCTAAACTGCTTTCTTTTAGGAAGCAGTTGTTTACTTATCAATTCTTTTAGCTCTCTTTCTACCCGATGACCATCTATTATATACTCGTCCCTTTTTGTCAATAAAAAGTTGCTTATGATGCGAATACAACTCGAAAACGAAATCTCTTTCGGGGAAAAAAGGAAAGTCTTTAATGCTTTCGTAAATAATCTTTCTTATTAGGTTATATGCGGCTAACGAAACATTTAACTCCTTTTTAAGCATTTCTGGCGTTTTACTTCTTAGTATGTTTATATCCATTATTGTCTTTACTTCTCGAATGCTAATCTCTATATCCCATCTTGTTAAGTACAGAATTTGTATTTCTTCTTTGCTTATAGCTTCGTCTGTTAACGATGTAAATAAAATATAATTTTTCCCATCTGGACTATAACACTCTATCCGCCGTAATCTTATGCTTGGTAATATTTTTTTGTTTTTATTAACCCACGTACTTCTTTTTTTCTGTGCTTGAATCTCTATTATTTGATCCGTTTTGGAATAACTCTTTATAACCTTATAGTTACGTGGGTTTTTGCATGGCACTAAAAAATCTAGTGAATCTATAAAACATTGACTTAAAGTTTCATAGCCACTATATAGTGCATCCATAAGGATAACAGATTTTTTCGGCAAATCGCTTTGCATAGTGTTAAATGATTGTAGCTCACTTATTGATCTTGATGACAAACTATACTTATGGACTTGCCCAGTTCCTCTTTCTATGATAGCTGTTAATAAGGCTTGCGGATAGGCTCCTTCGTGATGATTTTTTATTGGAAACTTTTCCTTTATTTCCTCAGTGTCTTGTAACTGCAAATAGGTACCATCTGCTTCAAAGACACGTAGACCGTGGAAGTGGGAATAGTTGTTTTTTACATTTTCCAATCTGCTGTGTGAAAAAAGTTTTTCCGTTAATTCTACTGGTAATC
>JAQICK010000018.1 GCA_027858595.1 Melioribacteraceae bacterium | reverse complement strand
ATAATAGCGGTTTATTGCCGCTGGGTTAATAATAAATATAAAAGAAAGAAAAGCAACCAATTTATAGTTTATGAAATTTACAATTTCTTCTAACCTTCCTTCAAAGTAATTACAAATATATAACTCAAAAATAATTTAATTCTACTCAACCCTTTTTTCTTATCTGACTCTTTCCAACTATATTTAACTGCTGCTCTCATTTCTGGAAGAAGATTAACAATATTTTCAACTTCGTTTGTGTAATCCGATTTTTTCTTTTTTAAGATTTTTTGTAATAACTTCATTGCGTGTGGTGCAATTAAAACGAACCAAATTGCAGTTATAACTATTGAACGAATAAACATCACCAAAATTTTTATTGGAAGATTCGAATCAAACGCTGTTGTAGTATATGAAAGGGCAATTAACACTAAAGCTATTAATATAAAAATTATTCCAGAAGCCTTTTGATACCAGAATTTTTTCTTTCGCCTTCTACTTTTCTTTTCAATTTCGTTTGTTGGTATAATTTTGCTGTAATCAATTCTGTGTGTAAAACTATCAACCCAAACTGGAATTCTATTAGCAACAATTCCTGCTAAAATTCCACCCAAAATATGAGTGGAAATATAAATTGAAATAATTATGTAACTAAATGAGATATTTAATTCGGAAGTGATTGACAATTGCTTTAATACAAAATCCATAAAAGCATCAATCGATTCCCAAAATGTCATTCCAAACAACACAGTATAAACAAATATTTTTTGGAAAGAAGAAAACAAAAGGGCAAAAAATCCAAGTATAATAGGAGCAGTTTTTTTAAGATTAAGAATATTGAAGAGAAACAGTCCGAGTAATCCCTCCGCAAATACTGAGAAATAAGCGGGCAGAGGAGTGTAGGGCGAAACAATAAATTTAATAATTAAAACAAGCAAGGTTGCCTTAAGAATAGAAGTTTTATTGTTAGAATAATGAGCAATTAGACTAATAAAAATTACTGCGGAACCACCAACAAATAAACCTGTTAATGGAATTCGTAGTACATGTAACATTCCGCCAAGAGCCGATTCACTAAAAGCCCATAGTAGAATTAGTTTTGTAATTGCATTTGAGTTTGACAATGTATTTATATTAATATCCTTTCTTACTAAAAATTAAGTGCTAATATATGGAGTTGAATAATAAAAAACTGATCTATTGTTCAATGGTATAATTCTTTTGTTATAACTCTTTAAAAAGCTCTAAAGGATTTTAAAATACATTTTATTGTGTTGCAGTATAATTAATAATACAATGTAGAGACTAATCGCTTAATCGTCTTTTAGAAACCATGTTCTATACGAATCAGATAAATACTTCTGATTTTTAATTTTATCTTTTTTATTTTTATGAAAGAGATTAACAAATTAAGTGATTTTCTTATGACTGTACTATTTTCAAAAAAATGTGAAATTGGCTTGCAAGCAGTATTATATCTTTCAACTGAGCAGGAGGGTGATTTATTTAATTCCTTCCAAGTATCAGAAAGAGTGAAACAGCCCAAGGAATTTGTATCAAAAGTTCTTCAAATATTAACTGCATCCGGAATTGTAGGCTCAAAGAAAGGAAAGAATGGTGGTTTCTTTTTAGCAAAACCAGCTTCAACTATTAAACTAATAGAAATTGTTGAAGCAATAGATGGAATATCTGTATTCGAGAAATGTGTTTTAGGTTTTCCAGATTGTGGCGATGCTCATCCGTGCCCTGTGCATAGTACTTGGGGAAAAATCCGCGATGAGGCATACAACATGTTAATGAATGAAACCCTTCAAGATTTTAAATCTAAAACATTTGATAAGTTAGCTACATTGTAAATATTATTTTATAATTATTTGTTTTCTTCTTGTTTAAGTATAGTATTTTTCCGATTTTTATAATCAGAATTATAATTCTTATTAAGTGATAATAATGACAAATAAAACCACAAATATTCAAAACTCTCGTTTCTATGTTCAGCTATTTTTTGCTGCGTTAACAATTTGGATTGGAATTGAATTTTTCTTTTTTGCTGGTTGGCTTGAGTCTGGAGGTGTTGCCGAGTTCTCCTCACGTCCACCTGGGGCAGAAGCTTTTCTTCCAATAAGTTCGTTAATGAGTTTGTTACTATTCTTCAAAACTGGTGAAATTCACCCAGTTCATCCAGCAGGGTTATTTGTTTTTGTTGCTATTCTTTCAGTCTCATTTATTTTTGGAAAATCATTTTGCAGTTGGATTTGTCCCATTGGCTTTATCTCAGAAATGATAGGCGATTTTGGAGAAAAAGTTCAAAAAAAACTATTCAAAAGAAAATTAGTTTTACCAAAATTGTTAGATTATCCACTTCGCTCACTCAAATATTTGATACTTCTATTCTTTGCTTATTCCATTTTTACAATGTCAGCAATGGCTTTGCAATCTTTTTTAGATGCACCCTACAATGTTATGTCCGATGTAAAAATGTATGAGTTTTTTGCAAAGGTAAGTCAGTTTTCTCTAATTGTAATAGCATCCCTTTTTCTGTTATCAATTATTATTAGAAATTTTTGGTGTCGATATCTTTGTCCATACGGAGCCTTGCTTGGAATATTCTCACTATTAAGTTTTAATAAAATTAAACGAAACACTGATACATGCACTGATTGTAAAGCCTGCACAATGGTTTGTCCATCCAACATTAAAGTTCATAAATACAAAACGGTAGTTTCGGATGAATGTGTGTCGTGCATTCAGTGCATTGACGCTTGCCCTGTTGAAAACACGTTGGATTTAAAAACAATTGTTGGCAAAAAGAAATTTGATAAAAAATATATTGGGTTTACAATCCTGATAGTTTACTTTATAATTCTTGGTATTGGAGTGGCAACAAATAATTGGGAAAATAATATTTCTAAAGAAAAATATTTGGAGCTATATCCAAACAGAAATTCTTTCGACCATTTAAGTAACAACGAAAATAAAAAATAATTTTGAAGTACAACTGAAAAAGACTAATTTAACTTAAATGCTAAAGTGATTTTAGCATTTCCTTTTAGTTGATTAGAAAAATATTTTTAACATAGAAATAATAAATATTATCACTAACATTAATCATTAAAGGAGCTGTATGATGAAGAAAATTAATTTACTCCTATCCTTATTTATTCTAATTGGTATGCTCGGCACAATCTCGGCTAAGACTTACGATGCAAAAGTTGCTGGTAAGTGTATGACATGCCACAAAGAGAAAACTCTAGGAATTTACAAGCAATGGCAAAAATCGAAACATGCTCAACATAACGTAACCTGTTTAACTTGTCATGTTGCAGAGAATGGCGACAAAGATGCCTTTGAACACGAAGGTGCTTTAATTGCTACACTTGTTACTCCAAAAGATTGTGGAACTTGCCACACAAAAGAAGCTGATGAAGTGAACAACTCTTATCATGCAACTGCTGGTCATATTTTGCAGTCGAAAGATGCGTACTTAGCCTATGTGGGTGGAGGAACTCCAGCAGTTGTAGCTGGTTGTGAAAGTTGTCATGGTGGAGTAATGCTTATCGATGAAAACTCGCCAAACAAACTTTCATCAAAAACTTGGCCAAATAGTGGAATCGGTAGAATTAATCCAGATGGTTCACTTGGTTCTTGCACAGCATGTCATACTCGCCATGCTTTTTCAAAAGCTCAAGCTCGCCAACCAGAAGCATGTTCAAAGTGTCACTTGGGACCAGATCATCCTCAAAAAGAAATTTATGAAGAGAGCAAACACGGAAATACATATTATACAAACAAAGATGAAATGAATCTAAAATCTGATTCATGGGTTGTTGGTGTTGATTATTACGAAGCTCCAACTTGTGCAACTTGCCATATGTCAGCAACAGTTAAGCAAAAATTAACTCACGATGTTGGTGATAGAATTTCATGGACACTACGTCCACCAGTTTCAAAGTATAAAGATAACCATGAGCAAAAACGTAAAAACATGAAAGACGTTTGTGCTGCATGCCACACAGAACGTTTTATGGAAGGACACTTTGTGCAGTTTGATGCATTGGTTCGTTTATACAACGAAAAATTTGCTAAACCGGCAACAGCAATAATGAAAATTATAAATGAGAAAAAATTAAAACATAATGCAGCTAGTTTTGCAAATGATATCGATTGGATTTATTGGGAACTTTGGCATCACGAAGGAAGAAGAGCACGCCATGGTGCAGCAATGATGGGACCAGATTACACTTGGTGGCACGGAATTTATGATGTGATTCACAATTTCTATTTCGAGTTTATTCCTGCTGCTAAAGAGTTTAACGATCCTGAGGTTAATGCTGCAATTGATAAATTAATGAAAGATGATCCAATGCACCAATGGTTCTTAACAAAGACTACAGCTGAATTAAAAGAATCAATTAAAAATGGTGAAATGGCTAAAATTTATTCCAAATTATTTGACGAAAAATAAGGACTAAGCAATGAAGAAGAAATATCTTAATTTCATTCGCGGTGTTTCAATAAATAAAATTGGAAAAACAGGGGTGGTGTTAGCTACATCATCCTTTGTTGCTATGATTTTTCTTGAGTTACTTAGGGTTGCTGGAGTTTTAACCAATGCCTACATGGGTTTAATCACTTATCTTTTACTTCCAACACTATTTGTTATTGGACTTATATTAATCCCATTTGGTTGGATGAAATATAAAAAGGGAAGTGGCAAAACAACAAAAGAACTCCTTGAAAGACAGTTTACAAAAGAGGAACTAGAGAAAAACAATATTGGTTCTACTCTTACAAGAACTGTTTTAATTTTCACAATGGCTAATATTCTATTTCTATCTATAGCGAGTATGCGTATGCTAAACTTTATGGATGAGGCAGTATTTTGTGGAACTGCGTGTCATTCAGTAATGGGACCTGAGTGGGCAACTTATCAAGTATCTCCTCATTCAAGAGTTAAATGTGTTAGTTGCCATGTAGGCGAAGGAGTTGGAGCATTAGTTGACTCTAAGTTAAATGGAACTTGGCAGATGATTTCTGTTACATTCGATTTGCTCGAAAGACCAATTCCGACACCTGTTCGCCAATTGCGTCCCGCACGCGAGACTTGCGAAAAATGTCATTGGCCCGAAAAATTCTATGGTTCCAAAATTAAATCAATAGTTCATTATGATAATGATGAAATTTCTACTCCAAAATATTCTACACTAGTTCTAAAAATTGATTCTGGCGAGGAGGTTGGAAAGTCTGGTATTCATTGGCATATTGATAAATCAAATACTGTAAGATATGCTTCGATTGATGATGAACGTGAAGAAATGCTTTGGGTTGAAGTGAAGCAAGCGGATGGTTCTTTCAAACGATTCACCAATAGAAAAAATACTGATCTCGAATATAATTTTGATGATGAACGAACAATGGATTGTGTTGATTGCCATAACCGTGCTACTCATATTTATGAAAATCCAAAAGATGCTGTGGATAAGAGAATTAAAAAAGGGTTGCTTGATCATTCGCTTCCATTTATCAAACGTGAAGCTTACACTGCAATTACTAGTAGTTTCACTATACCAGATGTGGCAAATCAGATAATTCAAAATCATATGGTTGGATTCTATCGTGAAAATTATCCCAATTTGCTTGGAACTAAAAGTAAAAGTATTGATAAAGCAATTGAAACTTTGCAGAATGTATATAACACAAATGTTCATTACGGAATGAATGTAGATTGGGGTGTATATCCAAATTTTCTAGGACACCAAAATGGAGGTGGTTGTTTCCGCTGCCATAACAGTGATTTAATTGATGTGGCTGGAACTCCGATTAAGAACGATTGCACAATGTGTCATTCAATATTAGCAAATGATTCACCGCAACCATTTACTTATCTAAAAGATGCAACAAACGAAAATCGCGATTCAGTTATGCACGAATATTTGAAAGATGAATTTTTAGAGTATTCAATTAAGTAAAAAATATTTTATATAGTATCCGAAATTGGCGGATACTATATAAATAATCATATTTTTTTAATCAGAATCATTTCCGTAAGAAAGAACAGGAACATCAAAACCTTCAAACTCAGGAACAACAACCTGTAAATTCTCAAATTTATCTATTTGTCTTTTATAGTAACCGGTTTTTTGGTTTGCAACTGCTGCTTCCATATCTTTCCAAACGGTAATAGAAACAAACTTTCCTGCATTTTTATTTACAAAAAAAGACGCCCCCATAAATCCTTGTTGTTTCTTAGCTTCAGGAAGAATACTATTTTGAAATATATCAATTGCCTCATCACGTTTATCTATTTTAAGATGAAGTGTTGTTACTCTTGCGTACATAAATATCTCCGATTAGTAATTTAGTTGAAAGTTATAAGTGAGCTAAAGTAACACTATATCCAGCAAAAAACTTTAGGCACTTATAACTTTATGAACTTTAGTCCACTTTATTTTTAGAAATTTCATTATCAAACCAAACAAACAATTCTGGGTCATTATTTAATTCGTTCTGTAAAACTTCATCAGGGTTATTTCCGTTATCTTCGACAGTTTTAATAAATAATTGCATGAAGTTGCTTAGTTTGTCTTTGGGAATATCATTAGTTTTATGATTATGCCATTCAAGTAATAATTTCCTAAAATGATTTTCATGATGATCTCTGTAATGACCAATAGACATTTTTCCGTCAATCCAAGTAAAACTCATTGGATACTCTTTTGGATGTATAAGAACAAAGAACCAATGCCAAACAATAATTGCAAGAGTTGCTAA
>JAQICK010000418.1 GCA_027858595.1 Melioribacteraceae bacterium | reverse complement strand
CATTAGACTAATGTAGCAAGTATTTTTTCATAAATAGATAAATAAAAGGATAACAAAATGAGAACTATTGTTTCAATGCCTGGTGATGGAATTGGCAAAACTGTTACACCAGAAGCTATTAGATTACTTGACGCTGCTGGATTTAAAGCAAATTATGTTCATGGAGATATTGGCTGGGAATTTTGGCAAAAAGAAGGGAACGCACTTCCACAAAGAACTATTGATCTTTTAGAAGAGCATACAGTTGGTTTGTTCGGAGCGATAACTTCTAAACCAAAAGATGCTGCAGTTAAAGAACTAGCTCCTGAATTGCAAGATAAAGGTTTTGTTTACTTCTCCCCAATTGTTAGTCTGCGTCAGCATTTTAATTTAGATATCTGCACACGACCATGTAAAGCTTTCAAAGGAAATCCATTAAATTTTATTCGTCAAGATGGTAAAGGCGGATTTGAAGAACCAATGGTTGATACTGTAATCTTCCGTCAAAATACTGAAGGAATGTATGGCGGAATTGAGTGGACAAATCCTCCAGCACAAGTTCGCGATGCTCTTGAAACACATCCAAAAATGAAAACCTTTGCACATGTTAAAAGTGAAGATATGGCAATCTCCACTCGTATTTTATCTCGTGGTGCTACTCAACGTATTATCCGAGCTGCCTTTGAATATGCAAAAGAGTATGGATATACAAATGTTACTGTTTGTGAAAAACCAAACGTACTAAGAGAAACTTCTGGTATGATGGTAAAAGAAGCTCAAGCGATTAAAAAAGATTATCCAGAAATTCAATTGTGGGATACAAACATTGATGCACAAATGATGTGGCTTACTAAAAACCCTGAAGATTACGGTGTAATTGTTGCTGAAAATATGTTTGGTGATATTATTAGTGATGGCTTCGCTGGTTTAGTTGGTGGATTAGGGTTTGCTTGCTCTGCAAATGTTGGTGATGAAGTTTCCGTGTTTGAACCAACACATGGCTCTGCTCCAAAATATGAAGAACTAAAACCAAGTATTGTTAATCCAATTGCAATGTTTCTTTCTGCTTGTATGATGCTTGACCACATTGGCGAAAAAGAAACTGCCGATAAAATCCGAAAAGCTATTGCAGAAGTTATTGAAGAAGGAAAAGCAAAAACATACGACATGATGAAAATCCGTGGTGGTGCAGATGTATTTGAAAAAGGTGCTTGCACAACTGAAGAAATGACAGATGCGGTGATAGCGAAGTTGTGAAAAGTTATAAGCAAGAAGGGACAGGTTAGAAGTTTAATAAATAACTGTCATTTCGAACCCGATTTGTGGGTGAGAAATCTTTTGAATTGCAAGAGATTTCTCACATTCGTTCGAAATGACATACGAAAGATATTACTTCAAATTCTACTTTTGCAATGTTAACGAAACTAGTAAATAATTATAGGTAAGAATAAGAGGCGAAAGGTTATGGGTAAGACACGAATGCTTTTTCTAACCTCTTACTTCTTCCCTCTTACACGAGGTACTATGAAAGACAAAATAAAAAAAATCTGGCCAGAAATTGACTGGATTAAAGATGAAGAATTAAAACAGCAAGTTACTGATAGTTGGGTTCATGCAATTAAAAACAGTGTACTTGAACCAGAGGATTTGGAAAGAATTCCATTCTCTTTATTAATTCAAAATTGTAATATCACTTTTATGAATCACAAGCGAACTGTTGTTCAACTAAGTGTTGATATTGCAAAACGAATGAAAGAAAACTTCTGTGATGAAATTGTAATCAATATGGATTATTTAATTGCTGGTGCAATTCTAATTGATGTTGGCAAATTACTTGAATACGAAATGATTGATGGAAAACTTGGCACTAGTAAATTTGGCAAGTATGTTCGACATCCATTTAGCGGTATCGGAATTGCTCAACACTTTGGCGTGCCACCGGAAGTACTTCATATGATTGGAACTCACTCTAAAGAAGGTGATGTTGGAAAACGTTCTGTTGAATCACAAATTATTCATCATGCTGATTTTGTAAGCTTCGAACCATTTCAAGAAGCAAAAACTATAAAAGCGTAATAGAACACTGATAACGCTGATGCTACAGATTTACACTGATTGGAATTTCATCAGCGAAAACCATAATAATCTGCATCATCTGCGTTCCATTTTAAGGAGTAATTATGAGTCAAAATTTAGTTGAAAAAATTGCCCAACGTTTTGCATTTGGATTGGATGAAGGAACTGTTGTAAATAGCGGGGATTTTATTTCTATTAAACCAGCACACGTTATGACACACGATAACACTGGTGCCGTTATTCCAAAGTTTAAATCTATTGGAGCAACAAAGCTGGCAAATCCACGTCAGGTTGTCCACACTCTTGATCACAATATTCAAGATAAAAGTGAAAAGAATCTTGAGAAATATAAAAACATTGAAGCCTTTTCAAATTCAGTTGGAGCTGATTTTTATCCAGCTGGACGAGGGATTGGTCATCAAATAATGATTGAAGAAGGATACGCTTGGCCTGGTACAATGGTTGTAGCATCCGATAGTCATTCAAATATGTATGGTGGAATTGGTGCTCTCGGAACTCCGATTGTTCGCACAGATGCAGCATCAATATGGGCTACTGGAAGAACTTGGTGGCAAATTCTTCCTATTGCAAAAGTTACATTAACTGGCAAATTGCAACATGGGGTTACAGGCAAAGATGTAATAATTGCTCTTGCTGGATATTTCAACAAGGATGAAGTTCTAAATCACATAATTGAATTTGCTGGCAATGGAGTTAGTGAACATACAGTTGACAAACGATTAACAGTTGCAAACATGACAACAGAATGGGGTGCACTCGGCGGAGTTTTCCCAATTGACGAAGTGACAACAGATTGGATTGCTAATCGAATTAAAAAAGTAAAAGTTCGTGGATTAGAAAGTGTTCCTTCTGATTCTGATGGAAATGGAGAACATCCAAGAATGAATGCAGAACGGTTGCAAGCATTAAAAGATGATATGCAAAATCTTCAACCTGATTCTGATGCATATTATGCAAAAGAGATTACAATAGATTTAAATTCTATTGAGCCTAATGTTGCTGGGCCAAACTCTGTAAAAATCATGAACACCGCATCAGAGTTGAGCAAACAAGATATTAAAATTAATAAAGCATATTTACTTTCCTGTACAAATAGTCGTGAAGAAGATATTGCTGAAGCTGCGAAAATTATGAATGGAAAAAAGATTGCTGATGGAGTTGAATTTTATGTAGCTGCTGCATCTAACAAAGTCCAAGCTGCAAGTGAACAAAATGGCGATTGGCAAATTCTTTTGGATGCTGGTGCTATTCCCCTTCCACCAGGATGCGGACCTTGTATTGGTCTTGGCGTTGGATTACTTGCAGATCGCGAAATTGGAATATCTGCAACAAACAGAAATTTCAAAGGTCGTATGGGTTCACCAACAGCATTAGCTTATCTTGCATCACCAGCTGTGGTTGCTGCATCTGCAATTGCTGGTAAAAATACTTTTGATGGAAATTATTCAAACTCCCATATTTCTGCTAATATTAAAATTCTTCCAAAACTAGAAAAAGAAATTGCAGAAGTAAATATTATTGATGGATTTCCAGAAATAATTGAAGGTGATTTATTATTCTGTCCTCAAGACTATTTGAACACAGATGGAATTTATCCTGGCAAATACACTTACAACGATGACTTCACACCCAAAGACCAAGCAAGAGTTGTAATGGAAAACTATGACCCTGAGTTTGGTAAAATTGTTAAATCCGGTGATATTCTCGCTGGTGGATTTAACTTCGGAAGTGGTAGCTCGCGCGAGCAAGCTGCAACTGCGTTAAAGTATCGTGGAGTTCAACTTGTAATTACTGGTTCTGCAAGCCAAACTTACATGCGTAACGCATTTAACAACGGCTTCCTTGTTCTCGAAGTTCCAGAATTAGTAAATGATTTCAAAAACAAGTTCACTCAAGATAAATTAACAATTGAAACTGGAATAAAAGTTCAAATTGATTTCAAAAAGTCTAAAATTACTGCCGGAGATTCAGAGTATTCAATTAGTCCGGTTGGAACCGCTGCACAAGAGCTAATTGTAGTTGGTGGATTAGAAAATTGGGTAAAGAAACAGATTAGTTAGATAGCTTTGTAATGAACGAAAATTTTCGTTCATTACAACTTTAAACTTCTTTTTGCAATGCTCGATAAGTTTCTACTTTGTAAATAAATCAAATTAATTTTAAAATATTATTCAATCGGTTCATTAGGAAGAAGTTCTAAATTATTGAGATATCTCTTTTCATCAAATGTTTTACTGTTTTTTAAAATACCAAAAATTTCAATCGCAACGCACTGCCCAATAAGTTGCTTCGTTTCAAAATCACTGAATCCACTTTTGATTAATCGATTAAAAGTCAGTTTAGTTTCAGGAGGCTCATTCTCAGCAATTTGATTTTCTATTGTCTCAAATATTTGCTCTCTTAATTTAATATTTGTTTTCATTATGTAATCTCTCCTTCTAATCGTTAAAACGGTTTGTGTATGTGGAGTGCGTTATTAAAAGTACGAAACTTTCAATAACGCACGGAGCCAATTCGTTTATTCAGTATT
>JAQICK010000382.1 GCA_027858595.1 Melioribacteraceae bacterium | reverse complement strand
GTATTATTCTTATTAAAAAGATACTATTGATACACTAATTAGTTTGTTTTTAATAACCTAGTACTTGACTTTAAATCTATTATTTGTGATTTTGTGCCAATAGTTATAGTTAATGTAACACTTTAAAATAAGTTCAATAAATATGAGGTAATCATGAAAAAATTCTACATCATTTTTGTTCTATTTCTCTTCTTTCTTTCAACAAGTTCCTTTATAACTGCACAAACTTTTGATGGCGAATGGCAGTGCCAGTATTCGACAATTGATGATCAACCAAATGCAACTGGCTATAATACAATTTCAGTTGCTGCTACTGGCGAAGACTCATTTGTTGCTGTTGTTATCAGAAGTTCGAGCAGCACATATTATCTTGTTGGATATAAGAATGCTGATTCGACAAATGGAAGATTAGGGTCATATGCATATGGTAGTTCCATTGCTGGTACACAAACACTATGGATTAATGGATTTGATCAAGTTTATCTTAGAGAAGTTTTGGATATAGCTTCTTATGGTAATTTAGTTTTTGTTCCAAATAATGACGATGATCACAATATACTTACTTTTGAATTAAAAGACGATTCTCTTTATACACACCCAATGAGAATGATGATCCCTTCAGACCCATTTAGTCCAGATTCTTTATGGGCAATTGATGTTGACGATAATGGTAGAGTTTATGTTACTACTCAAGGTACAGACACAAAACCAAGCAAGATTTTTGTTTTTGAAAGTCCAGATGTAGAATCTGCCTGGAGTTCTTCTTATTCTGCCATGCCATTACAGACCATAGTTCTTCCTGGTAATGGGACTTCAAGAGGTGTTACAACTAATGACAATGGTAGTGTTATTTATGCTTCAAATTATGATAACGGAAAAATTTATGCTTATGTAGGAAATACTACTGATGGTTATACTTTATCACCTTCTTTTAATTTTGAACGTATTGATACTATTGATTCAGTTTTAACTGCTGCTCCTTGGGGATTAAAATTTATGGATGGTAAAAACATTTTATTTGCTGCAATGGATGCTGATTTTACAACATCTGCATACTCCTATGGGCGCATATATGCAATTAATCCTAATACCGGCGAAATCATAGACACTCTAGATGCTGCAAAATGGAATTATGATCAAACTGGTGCGTATAACAATAGACCCGGACAAACTGGTATAGCTTCTGGATATACTTCCACTTATAATATAGATGTAGACGATAATGACTATTTATATAGTCAATCTTTTTACGGATGGACTGTTGAAAAGTGGGCTTTTAGTGGAACACTTCCAACAATTGAACTAACAATTACAAGCGTTGAGAAAACAGATTCACAAATTCCAAATAGTTTTGAAGTTTCTCAAAATTACCCAAATCCTTTTAATCCAGCTACAACAATTGAATTTTCAATTACTGAACGTTCACCAATAACGTTAAAAGTTTATAATGTTAATGGAGAACTTATTACAACTCTTGTTAACAATGCTGAATTTGAAAGTGGGAGCTACAAAGTAACTTTTGATGCTTCAAGATTAGCATCTGGTACATATATATATAGCCTTAACAATGGTTTCAATACAATTTCTAAAAAAATGACACTCATTAAATAATTGTAACACAAAAAAGCCTGGTGAAATCATCAGACTTTTTATATTTTAACACTAATTCATTCTCTCACAAATCATGATGGAGGTATTATGATTAAACTAAAAAGTACACTAATTCTATTAACCCTATTACTTAGTATAGCGACAACTCAAGTAATGGCAAATGTGTTTGCTCACAATGTGAGGATTACACAGCCAGATTCCAATGCTCCATTTGATGGTAGTTTTGATGATGGTTCAACAGCATTAATTCGATTTGTTTTATGTGATTTTGCAAATACTCTTGAAGTAAAAGTTCTTGATGGTACTGGAACTTTAGTAAGAACTCTAACAGGTACTGACTTTAATAGTGGCGACACATCAGTAGTATGGGATGGACTAAATGATGCCGGTGCAGCAGTTGCTGTTGGCGATTATAGTGTTTCTATTGCAACATCTCAAACGGGTTATGCTGATTATGAAGTATTATATGATGTAGAAACTGGTATTTGGACACGTGGTGTTTCTTCAGTCAAAACTCAAGATGTTAGAAACTTTGGTTTCCAATATGCTTTAAGTGGCGGTGGATATGTTAGCGGAGTTGCTCGTCATGCAAATGATGGTTCTCAATGGGGTGATGTTAAAGGTAATGCTCAATTAACTGTTGAATCTGAAGACGCTATTGGTTCAGATAACTTTAGATATTCTGCAACTGCTGATTCTGAAGGTAATATTTTTGCAGGACGTAGAAGTGGAACTGTTCCTGCAGTTTATATGATGAATGTTGATGAGCAAGTTATGAGAAAAGTGGATGCTGATGATTGGGGTGGACAAAGACCTCAAGGTATTACTGTTTCTGGTGGTGCATCTTCGGGATACATGGTTGTTTCAAACCACATCGGTGATGTTTATGGTATGGATTTAGATGGTAGCGACGATTATTTTGCTACTCAATCTGATTTATTAGTAAGTACAAATCCTGGTAGTGCTACAACAGACCTTTTCTTTTCAGCATATATGGAAGGAAGTAGTAACAATAAAGGAATTGAAATTTTTAACGGAACTGATTCTACTATTTCTCTTGATGATTATCAAATAGCACAAAGTAATAATGGTGATGGATGGGAATATTATCATGTTTTCCCATCTGGTGCTTCTATTGCATCTGGAGATGTTTGGGTTATTATTACTGATCAAATGGATCCTCTTCTTTATGATGCTGTAGATGCAGACGAAGTATTAGGATATCCTAGTGTTGTTCACCATAATGGTAACGATGCACGAGCATTAATTAAAAGTGCAGATTCAACTATTGTTGATGTGATTGGTATTCCAGATAGTTCTTATGCTGCTGGTGATACCACTTTATCGGTACCTTCTTTTGATGTTGCTGGTGTTGTAGGTGGAGCAAAAGACCACACACTAATAAGAAAATCAACTGTTTATATGGGAAATGATGACTGGGCTGCTTCTGCAGGAACTGATGCCGATAATTCAGAATGGATAGTTGAAGCACAAAACTATATTGCTTTTGGTTCTCATACAATGGACTTCTGGGATGCTGAAGATAATGCCGTTTTCTGGGATGTTACACTTGGTAGAGATAATCTTCTTTATACCACATTCCAAAGTAATGGTGCAGATAGTAAAAATGGAGTTGCATGTTTTGATTTAGCAACATATGTTGCTGGTACTC
The DNA here is from genome assembly GCA_027858595.1 of Melioribacteraceae bacterium. Lineage (GTDB taxonomy): Bacteria > Bacteroidota > Ignavibacteria > Ignavibacteriales > Melioribacteraceae > 1-14-2-50-31-20. The sequence continues at coordinate 2,697 of JAQICK010000382.1, read as the reverse complement.
CTTTTACGTTGAAGGATGCTACTTGGAAAGTTGTAGTTGATTCTTCTTTAGCACATACACTTACATATTATTTTGCTGATGATGCAGCAAATGATATTTTATATTACACATTAAATGATGCTCCTAAATGGGAAGGAATTGGTATTTGGGCAATTGATGTTGCAGCACCTACAGTTGGGACTCAAATTTATGCTGATCCAGATATGAATATGTCATCTTATAGATCTGATATTGCAATGGATGCTGTGGGTAATATCGTATTCTGGGAAAACTCAAACGAATATGTAAGATTAATCTCCCCTCCTGGAGGTAACTCTTACGAATACGTTAACAACTTTGACTTAATCAAAGTATTTGTTGCCGAAACAATTGCTGATGTCAGAATTGACGCTGATGCTGATGGCGTTCCTGATAGATTAGACGAAGTAGTTACTGTTGTTGGTATTGTAACTTCTTATAGTTTTTCTGCTGGGTTAAATATACCTGTTACAATTCAAGATGCTACAGGTGCTATTTATCTTTATGGCTGGGATGGTAGTGATAGTTCTTCATATGCTATAGGTGATAGAATTAAAGCAACTGGAACAATTGCACATTATAACGGATTAACTGAGTTAGATATTGCTGCTGTTGAAGATCTAGAATATTTTGGAACTGAAACTCCTCCTGCTCCGATTGAACTAACAGTTGAAGAATGGTTAGCAGATGCTGAAAAATACGAAAGTATGTTAATTAAAATTAGTGGCCTTAATAAAGATGATGGCGAATGGCCTGCCGATGGTTCAAATGCAAATTTAACTATGACTGATGGTTTCTTTGACTTCACAATGAGAGTTGATAAAGATCTTGATCTTGATGGACAAGTAGAACCAATATATCCTGTTGATTTAATTGGTGTAACTTCTCAATATTCTACTGCTACACCTCCACTTACTGGATATCAAGTTTTCCCAAGACAATATTCTGATATCGCTCAAGATGTTGCTGTTGCCCCATCTCCTTATTTCTTCTTTACAGATGAAACGAGATCTTTTGATGGTGGTGTTATGGAAATTGATGACTCAGCCGGTGTTTACAAAATGAGTTGGCATCCAGCAATAGATCTAAATGGTGATGATTTAATTTATCAATTTGTTATTCTTGATGCTGTTACTGGTGCTGAATTAGTTGTAGAATTATCTGACGACAATGGTGCTGATACTACTTCTACTCCAACTGGTGAAGATATTATTGATCTAATAATGGAAACAGGCACTGATTCACTTACAGTTAAAATTACTTTAAGAACGGCTGGTGAAGGTGATATTGTAGCTAGTGTCGATACTATTATGGTTACTTTCAAAGATCTTGCTACTAGTATTGATGAATTCAATAATATTCCAAAAGAATTCTTTGTTGATCAAAACTATCCTAACCCGTTCAACCCTTCAACATCAATTCAATTTGGTTTGCCTGCACAAGCTGACGTTACTTTAATTATTTATGATATTCTAGGTCGTGAAGTTGCTAGATTAATAAATAATCAAGTTATGAACGCTGGTACATATAAATTTAATTTCAATGCTAGTCAACTTGCTAGTGGAACTTATATTTATAGACTTCAAGCTGATCAAAAAGTTGAAGTTAAGAAAATGTTATTATTGAAATAAAATAGAATATATTTTCTTTCATAAGCCCGGTGTAAGCCGGGCTTATTATTTTGTCCAATTCGATTTTTTAATAGAAAAAAAAATATTTATTGTACTCTTAAATATTATATAATTGATTTACTTACCAATAATTTATTATCTTTAATAAGATTATTTACTCTAAATAATAAAGTGATTGGTTTATGAATAAGCGTGAAGAAATAAAGCATCGATTATATTCATTAGGAATTAGTCTTCAATGGTTAGCAGATAAACTCCAACTCAAAGCACAACAACTCTCCTACTTACTAGAAAATGATAGCACTTTTGATGATGAACTCTACACTGCTATAAATAATGCCATTGAGTCTTATCAATTTGAATTATCATTCAACATAGAAAGTACAGATGATAATCCAAATTTGTTTGACGAAGAAAAACTAAAAAATGGAATTGGTGAGAGAATCAGAATTTTCGCAAAACGGAAGTACAATACACTCAAAGGTCTTGCCGTTGCACTAGATATTTCCCCACAACAACTTCAACAATATATTACAAATAACCGTGAACCAGGCTCTAAGATATTAATCAAATTTATGAAAGTTGGATGTGATATTAATTGGTTACTTGGAAGTGCAGAGTCTATAGAATCTTATAGAATCTATAAATTAGAATCTGAACTTAGAGAGTTACAAAGTAAACTTTCAAAAATTTCTCATATTATCTCCACAACATCAAAACATTAAATTATTATTCATACAACATTTTCCTTTTCTAGAAAATACAATGGTGTAATAATTAAAATTGGTAGAACTAAAAATATCTAGTCCTGTTGGTATGATAGTTAATTTTGTCGGCATTTTAGTATTTATTACTGGAATATTTACATTCGTTTATTATTTCTCAATCTCTAATTATATTTTTACTCGCAGGGCTTTTCTTTAGTGATTTATATTCTTTTCTACCTGCTCTGGTATTTCTAAAATTATATACAAATTGTTGAAACTACGTTGGATAATTATAACTTTAAACAGTAAAAAAGAAGAAAACAAGTGGTAATACTTTATAA
>JAQICK010000136.1 GCA_027858595.1 Melioribacteraceae bacterium | reverse complement strand
CATTAGATAAACGTGGCATTGATAATGGATTAATTTATGATGCTGATAAATTTGAAGTATTAAATATTAAACCAATAAAAGTAGAATTACCAAGTAAATATCCAACAAGATATATTTTGGAAGTAAAATTGAGAAGCAGAAATGGCGAAGATATTTATGTGTATATAAATCATTGGCCTTCACGTAGTGGTGGTGAAGATAAATCGAGACCAAACAGAATAAAAGCTGCTACCGTTTTAAGAGCTCAAATTGATTCTCTATATAAACAGAATACTCTTCTAAACCTTGTTGTTTTAGGCGATTTTAATGACGAGCTAGATAATCTTTCGTTATCTAGATATTTATGGACACAAGAATTTACGTGTTTAACTAAAATAAATCCAAAACGATTATTTGATTTATCTTCTAATGAGTTTCACTCTGGTAATGGAACTTATCTCTATCGGGGTGATTGGAATATGCTGGATCATATTATTGTTTCTAGTGAACTTTTATCTCGAGGGAAAATAAAATATGTTTGTGATTCATTCGAATTGATAAAACCACAATTTATGATAACTCAATCTGGAAATTATAAAGGAGCAGCTACACCAACTTTTGGAGGACGAAAATATATTGGGGGTTATAGTGACCATATACCTGTAGGAGCAAAATTTATTTTCAATAAATAATTTTTATTGAATCTTTTTTCATTTATTTCATCTAACTGTATAAAATAATTAAATTCAAAACAAATATTTTATTGACATTCATACGTTATTTGAATAATATTAGCGTCTATAATTTAGACTATTATAATAAAGCATTTTTTTAATTAAACAATATACCTTAGGAGGTTAACTCTTATGCAATTTTCAGAAATCTTAGGTTCAGTTTCTTACCTTATTGCACAAGCCGAAAGCACAGGTGCACTTACTTATTTACAAGAAAAATTTGTTGCTGGTGGCACGTTTATGTGGCCCATTCTCGGTTCATTGATAGTAGGATTAGGATTTGTATTTGCTAAAATTTATACGCTTACCAAAGCTAATGTAAATGCAAAAAAATTCATTTTAAAAGTTAAAGATTCTTTGCAAAAAGGTGGTGTGGATGAAGCAATAAAAGTTTGCGAAAGCTCTAGTGGTTCAATTGCATCAGTATTTCATGCTGGTCTTTTAAGAGCTGATGAAGGCGTTGACGCTGCAGAAAAAGCTATTATGGCTTATGGTGCTATCGAAATGGGATTTCTTGAAAAAGGAATGATTTGGATTGCTACATTTATTTCTGTTGCTCCTATGCTTGGTTTTACAGGAACTGTTCACGGTATGGTTCAAGCTTTTGACTCAATTGCTGCTTCTGCTCAAATGTCGCCATCTGTTGTTGCTGCTCCTATTGCTATTGCGTTGTTAACAACATTATTTGGTCTTATTACAGCTATTATTCTTCAAATATTCTTTAACTACCTTATATCACGAATTGATAAGATTGTTGGTGATATGGAAGAAAGTTCAATTGAATTAATTGATGCTTTATACGAATTAAATAAAAAATAGTTATTAAAATTATTGAGAGAATAAATAATGGTTCAGATTAAAAAGAAAAAAGATTTAGAAGCAAAGATACCAGATGCTGGTATGTCTGATATTGTGTTTCTTCTTTTATTATTCTTTCTGGTTTCAACAACAATTGATGTAGATACTGGTATTGGTATGAGTTTACCTGAATTCCAAGAAGAACAGGAATTTGTGCCAATCTCTAAAGAGAGATTAGTTACCGTTAATATAAACAAAAATGGTGATGTTCTTCTAAATGGTGATGTAATTGCAATTCCTCAAATTAGTGAAAACTTAAAAGACAGAATTGTTAGTAAAATAGAACTACCTTCAAATAAGAAGTTAATTGTTTCTATTAAAACAGATAGAAGAACAAATTACAATCTCTATATTCAAGCCTTAGATCAAATTGTGCTAGCGTATTCAGAAGTGCAAGAGACTTATTCCCAACAATTCTATGGGAAAGGTCTAGCTGATTTAACACCTGAAGAAAAAAGGGTTGTAATAAAAGAGAAAGTGCCAAAAATCATTTCAATTGCAGAACCAGAAAAGATTAATTAAGGAATTGAGGATAAGAAATGAATTTTAAGAAAAAAAGATCTAATAGTAAGCAAGAAATCCCTACTTCTTCAATGCCTGATATTATTTTCATGCTTTTGCTTTTCTTTATGGTAGCTACAACTTTAAGAGAAGTTGATGTTTATGTTAAATACAAACTTCCTGAAGCTGAAGCAATTGAAAAAATTGAGAACAAAAGATTGATATCATATATCTGGGTTGGTAGGAGTGGTAAAATTCAGTTGAATGATAATATTGTAGCATTAGAAGATATACAAGACATTATGTATAAAAAGCGTGTTGAGTTACCAAATGTGATTGTTTCCCTTAGAATTGATAAAGAATCTGAGATGGGAGTAGTTACAGATATTCAACAAGTATTAAGAAAAGCTTCTACGCTTCGGATTAATTACTCTTCAATGCTTAAACAATAAGTATGTAAGAGAAGAATTACCAGGCAGGTTATGTATAATAATCTGCCTTTTTTTTTGGATAAAAGGAGGCATCATTTTCGTAATTTGGGAAATAGCCTCCTTTTTTTCAGTTTATAGAATTAAGAATTTAATAATAAGTATGGAAATATCATGAGTTTGAAAGATAAAATTAACTCTGACTTAAAAGATGCAATGAAAGCTGGCGATAAAGTTAAACTTAGCACTGTTCGTTCGATCAGGGCCTTAATATTAGAATTTGAAAAGAGTGGAGCTAATAGAGAATTAACATCTGAAGAAGAATTAGGCTTAATTTCTAGTGCTGCTAAGAAACGTAGAGATTCAATTGAGCAATATACTAATGCTGGCAGAACTGATTTAGTAGATGTTGAAGAGAAAGAACTTGCTATTCTTTCAGAATATCTTCCTAAACAACTTACCAATGAAGAACTTGAAGCAGAAATTAGAAAAATTGCAAACGAAGTTGGAGCAATAGAAAAGTCTGATTTCCCTAAACTTATGCCTGTGGCAGCAAAAGCCTTAAAAGGGAAGGCAGATGGGAAGAAAATTAAAGAAATAGTTGACAAAATATTAGGTTAGCTAGAATAACATCAAATGAATTACATCGATTTTATAATTATATTTTTCCTTTTTATAGGATTTGCATTAGGTTTTAGGGATGGCCTTGTCCGTAAAGCTATTGGATTGATAGGACTCGTATTTGGAATTGTATTAGCATTAGAATTTTATCAAAAACTTGGCATTCTTATTTCACCATATATAAATGATGAAATTTACCTCGCAGAGATTGTTGCTTGGCTTTTTTTATTTATTGGAACAATATTTTTAGCATCAATATTAAAAAGAATTATTCATCCATTGGATAAAGTAAATAGATTCACAAATCAGCTTTTGGGGGGCATTTCTGGAACCTTTCAAATACTGTTTTTTATTAGTGGTTTTATTTTATTCCTAAATGTTTTTAATATTCCAGACAAAGATGATCAAAGTGCTTCATTGTTATACAATAATGCATATGGAGTAATTCCGTATACTATTGATTTAATAATTGGAGAAGACTCCGAGGCTATGAATTTAGTTAAGGATTTTATTGATAGAAGTAGCGACATAGAAGTTGATAGTAGTAAAGTTAAATTAGAAGAAAAAAAATGATATCCTCACATGTATTAGAG
>JAQICK010000188.1 GCA_027858595.1 Melioribacteraceae bacterium | reverse complement strand
TTAATATAATATGGTCACAAATTTCTTCTACCTGTTCCATCCGGTGAGTGCTGAATATTACTGTTGTCCCTTTTTCCGAAAGTTTATAAATTTCTTCTTTAGATAAGTTAAGTGCTTCTGCGGTTTGAATGAAATTTTCGTTTATGTAACCACCAAAGTATGCTGGGTCATCTGAGTTTACAGTCGCTTTAATTCCTTTATCCAACATTGTTTTGAGTGGATGGTCTTTTAAATCTTTAACAACTTTTAACTTTAAATTGGATAGAGGACAGACAGTTAATGCTATTTGTTCATCCACAATTCTTTGCACCAATTTATCATCTTCTAGCGAACGGTTTCCGTGGTCTATTCTGTTTACTTTAAGTATGTCCAAAGCTTCCCATACGTATTCAGGTGGACCTTCCTCACCAGCGTGTGCTGTTAACTTTAATCCATGATTAAATGCTCTTTTGTAAATATCACTAAAATTTGATGGAGGATTACCAAGCTCGGAAGAATCTAAACCTAAAACTTCAATTTTATCTTTGTGGTGATAGTATATTTCGTAAGCATCATATGCTGCAGTTTCTGGTAAATGGCGCAGTATTGATAATATCAGCTTTGAAGTAATTCCAAACTTTGCTTCAGCATCTTTCATTGCTGAGTAAATTCCATTAACTACTGTATCAAAAGAAATTCCTCTTTCGGTATGTGTTTGTGGATCGAACATTATTTCTGTGTGAATTACATTATCGGTATTTGCTCTTTCGAGATATGCCCAAGTTAGGTCGTAAAAATCTTGCTCCTGAATAAGTACCTTTGCTCCAGCATAATAGATATCTAAAAATTCTTGAAGATTATTGAAGTTATATGCAGCTCTTAGTTCTTCAACGGAATTAAAATCTATTTGTATTCCATTACGTTTTGCAATCATGAACATCAACTCAGGTTCAAATGTGCCTTCTATGTGTAGGTGCAATTCTGCTTTAGGTATTTTGTTAATGTACTCTTGTATTGAACTATTTTGCATTCTAAACCTTTTAATAAAAATGTTGGCTAAGATAATTAAGATTTATGTAAATTGAAAATTGAATTACTAACATTGCAGTTTCACATAAAGTAGTAAAGGAATATAAAATGGATACTATTTCAAATAAAGATTTTTATAATGATGTCTCACAATACTATGATGAGATGATAAATTTTAAGCAAACATTGGAAGGGAAGACAAATAATCTGAAGCAATTTGTATCTTCAAATATTAAAACAGCTGCCGATATTGGATGTGGTAGTGGAATTGATTCAATTGCCTTAGCTTCGCTTCACCTAGCTGTCTCTGCATTCGATTCATCCATGCGGATGATTGAAAAAGCTGAGATAAATGCTGAAAATGAAAATAGAATAATAAATTTTTATAATTACTCAGCTCAAGATATTCCAGACTCTTTCAACTCCAAATTTGATTTTGTTTGTTCTCTAGGTAACACGGTTGCTAACATTCCACCAAAAGATATTTCGGCTACCATAAAAAGGTTTACTGAACTTTTGGAGAGTAGTGGAAAGTTGCTTTTCCATATTTTGAATTATGAAAAAATAATTAGAGTAAACGAACGAATAGTTAATATAAATAAAGGTGAAAAGGATTATATAATTAGGTTCTACGATTTTGAAAAGGACTTTATAAATTTTAATATCTTAAAATTTGATTCCGAAAATCCCAAACAAAAGAATTTAATTTCAACAAAGGTTTACCCTCATTCTTTAGAATTATTAATGAACTTATAAAAACAAAAAAATATTAACAAATTGGAGGTTTTTAAAGATTTAAAGAAAACTGAGTTTGACTCTGAGACTTCGAATGATATTTATTTCTTTGCGGAAAGGGGATAATTAGTTAAAATAAGGTCTGGGGACTTTTAAACTGTTGTCGAGAACCACTCACTCGACAACAGTTTAATAAAATTAAGAATTAATATCAGAGCCCATTTCTGTTAGCTTCTCTGCAATTCCTTCTCTCAATCTTTGTTTAAATTCATCAGTTGTAGTTGAGTCAGAATCCAATTTTACATAGGCGAGCTTATAATATTTAATTGCGCTTTCATTATCACCCAGAATCATATAGCATTCAGCAATGCTGTCATAACAATTTGCAATTTCGGGATATAGATCTAAATTGACTTGAAAAACAGTCAATGCTTCATTTTGGCGTTCCTGGTTAATTAGGTTGTAGCCAAGTCCATTCAACGTATTCACATTATCTAAATTATATCTGCTTTGAAGGCTATCTTTTTCAGTAATTAAAAAGTCTACACCCCTCTCTGCAACCAATGCGTGGATATAATTACGACTTTTTTGCCCTTGGAAACCATTATTGTTAGGAAACTCCTCACATAATTCTTCCCAGTATTTATATGATTGAGCAAAATCGTTTTCTCTGAATCCTAAGATTGAAGCTAGAATAAATTTTGCTTAATTCTTGAAAAGAATTCCCTTATCTTTTACTTTATTAAAGTAGTTTAACCCTAATTCTCTATCTCCCGACATGCCGCCAAACCAGACTAAAAATCCTCGAAAGCCGGAAAGTGCTACAGCAGGAAAATATTCATGCGCACCAAGTGTTAAATATGCATCAATGCAATTAGGGTCCTCTTCAATCACTTCTATTAAGTAATCTTCGGCTTTTCCGGCATTCCAATACCATTCCATAATTCACCACTCATAATGTTAACTCGAGTTAAATATGCATATGAGGAACCAATATAGAATTTGTTTTCAGTTGTCTGTGCTGCTTTTTCGCCAATAGTAATAGCATCCCAAGTATATTTTTGAACTTCTCGTATTAGGGCGGCCCTATCGCGAGGCCCATCATTTCCAACATATCTAGAATAAAAACTAGTATATGCTTTGAAAAAATGATATTTGGGAATGTTAGGATTTTGTAGAAGCTGTAAGTCTATTAAAGAATCGGCACTCTGCCAATTTCCATCATAGAGGGATTTGTTTATTTCTAGATCGACTGATGAAAATTTTACTGGCTGCGCAAATGCAATTATTGAGCTGAATAAAAATAGCATTAATAATCTTGTCTTCATTTTGTTCCCCATCTTGTTTTGAAAATAATTTAATTTATAAGTTTTACAACAATAATAATAAATCTTTTCTTTCATCCCCATTCATCCCCATAGAGATAACAGAATATAAGCATTTTGACGAATCAGATAGTGATTCGTTCTTAGTTGAAAAGTTATTAGTGCAAAAAATTAATGAAGTTACATTGAGTTGGAGTTTTGCGA